>NZ_JACSJN010000005.1:0-274222 GCF_018617135.1 Exiguobacterium sp. s163 | reverse complement strand
GTTGTGGTGACTTCATTCTACACGAGGAAAGCGTCATGGGCTTTTTTGTGTTCACTTTGGGGTGTTGCACTTAATTTTATAATTCATCGTATGTAAAAAATTAAAGATTTGCAGGTTATGTGGTGGGTACGTACTCATTAGTGTTCCTAGTTTGAAAACAGAGCTTGAGCAAGTGCCTGAGGTGATGAGTGAATGGCTGGAAGATGCGGTTGATACTTTCCACAGTGCCGATTGGTGGGAAAAACATATTCAACAAGGCTGTGAGGATTTAATCGAAGTGACGGTGTATGAATCGGATCAATTCGAAGCATGTTGGCAGGACTGGATCAATACGGGCAACGAATATGCGATAAATGATGAGAAATTTTTAAACCGTGGCTTAAAGGAGTTATTAAACTTTGTCATGATTGTTGTTCGTAAAAAATAGCAACTGTTCAGCTAATATAAAAACATAAATGCTTTTAATGACATGCTTCCCAGTTTGCGAGAAAAGCTTTTTTTAGACTGGACATATAACTCAAAGGCGATCGAAGGTACTACTTTAACGATTAACGAAACAAAAGTTGTGTTAGAAGGTATTACAGTTGGTGGCAAAACAATGCGTGAACATTTAGAGGTCATTAACCACCGCGATGCAATTTCTTATGTTGAAGATGTTATGCATAAAGAGGAGCCATTTTCAGAGTGGCAAATCAAAAATTTACATCGTCTTGTATTAAAAGGCATTGACGATAGCTATGCCGGTGTTTACCGAGACCAGCAAGCATTTATTTCAGGAGCAGTGCATACACCTCCGCCACCATTTAAAATTCAAGAAGAAATGGATGTATTAATGTCTTGGTATGACGGAAAGGCGCAAAGCTTACATCCAATCGTACTTGGTGCGATGTTGCATGCAATATTTGTGGGCATTCATCCATTTATTGATGGAAATGGTCGAACTTCACGACTTTTATTAAACTTAGAGTTAATGAAGTCAGGCTATCCACCAATAATTATTCGTGTAGAAAACAGATTAGCTTACTATAATGCTTTAAATAAAGTACATACAACGAAGGATTATGCTGATTTTATAGAGCTTGTTGCGAAGGAAGTAGAAGCTTCATTAGATTTATATTTAAGCGCAATTTAAAACCGCACTTAACTACATTACGGAGAGCCGTATCACAAATAAACGTTATTTCTGAGGTATAGATATTAACGAACTCTCTTCTCTTTGTTATTTACGTGAAGCAAATGAATTTGACAAAAGCGAAGAACGTGACTATTCATGAAAATCATCTAAGTTGGACCTCAAATTTATGTTGCTACTGGCTATTAATACAAAATTTGAGGTCATGGATGATATACGAATCACAAAAGTTTGGTTGTGCACTGTAGATTAAACTGAAATACGCTTCGCTACTCTATCTAAAAATCTTTTTCTTCGATGATCTTTCCCACTACTCGTAAACGGACTATTCAACCATTTCACATTTTTAAGTCCAATCCCTTTGAATGATCTACGAATAAGCGTTCCTTCAATGGGATTCCCGGCCAAAAATTTTAAATACCACGTTGGCACTTCCGAAGTAGAAATGACAGTAGTTTTTTTAATATGAGTAAGTAATCCTTTCAATCCAGTAGATTCCTCTACATAGGCAAAATTTTTTAACATGACCTTGTCAAGAAACCCTTTCAAAATAGCTGGAACATCAAACCACCAAACAGGGAAGATAAAAACTAACTCATCACTGTCGCTTAGCATCTCCTGATATTGATTCACTAAGGGATCTCGGGATTGACCTTGCGAATAAAGAGATAAGTCAGATTCACTTAAGACAGGATTGAATTGATCCTTATTTAAATCAATGATTTGGTAATCTTTTTTCCGACAGACTAACTGTTCAATTGTTGTATCCATAATAGATTTATTGAAACTGCCATGCCATGGATGAGCAAGAATGATTGTTGTTTTCATAGGTAACCCTCCTACTATTTTAAAATTTAAATAACCTTTAATTTGAGCATATGCTTTTATTTGAACAATTGCTCAAATAATATATCTGCAATATAATGTTAGTGTAGACGCTAGGTCAATAAGTAGAGAGCTATTTATACAAATCTCTCATTTTGTACAAATTAAGGAGTACTTATGCTAAAGCAACAACCTATAAATATGAATTCTAAGAGATCAATCAATCTTTTAGTGAATACTATGTTGGAATTAATGCATCGAACGAATTTTACGAATATCACCATATCAGAACTTACTAAAACTGCGGGATTGGCGCGAAATACATTTTATGCTCACTTTGATACGAAAGAAGATGTACTAACCTATCATATGTATCATATATTTCGACAGAGGATTCAACTTGCCTCAACAGAAGCGAAACAGAAGGTACTTGATTTCGATACGTTGTATTTTGAAATATGGAGTGATAATCTCGAGTTCTTAAATCTCTTAAAAGAAAATGATTTACTTCCGCTTTTGAATCGCTTTGAGGAAAATTTCGATTTACTTTGTACAGATTTTCAAATTTATGAGAATTGCAATGTATCTGAAAAAGCAGAAGTGTATGCGAATGCGGTATACGCGGATTCATTAGCAAGTATTGTGAAAAGGTGGATGAAGACCGGTATGAAAGAAACTCCACAAGAGTTAAGTAATATTTTTAAAGAGTTTATACGATGAACATTGTTTACGAAATTTGCTCGAACTCTAAGCGTGATTACGGAACTAAAAAAGCATTTGGCGACGAATAATACTAAATGGTGAGTAGGTGGATCTAAAAACCATCTACTTTTTTATTTGAAAAACTAATTTAATTGAATAAAAATTAAATTTATGGAATTAAAGTAGGTATAATATGTATATGAAGGGGTCATTACATAATTTTAGAAGGTACTTGAATACATAAAAAGGAGATCGAATATGAAAAGAATGATTGGAAGAGTTTCATTTGTTTTACTCACGCTCATCTTGATTGGTGTCATTGCAATTGTAGTGATCAAGCCGAGTGTATTTTCAACTAATCAACAGACTGATGTATCGCTCGTCAAAGATCGACTCGTCGAATTGACGGAGTTAACAACGTTAAAATATGAATACAGCAACGTCATTGTTAGTCGAAACACGACATCCGTATCGTTAATCGGATTAAAAGACGTCAAACTAGCGGAAGCAATCAAGCTGATTGAATACTCAGGATACCTCAAGGCGGGTACGGACCTCTCTAGTATGGAGGTATCTTACAATGACACGACTGAGAAATTGACTGTCACTGTACCTCACTCAACCATTTTAGACAACGTAGCGAATACAGATGATGCTGTAGTGACAGATGTAAAAGGGACACTTTTTTCTGACTATCCCTCGCAATTGATTTTTGATGAAATCAATAAAGAGAAGGCGAAAATGGAAAAGACTAAGATTGATCAAGGTTTGCTGACAGAGGCAGACGAACGCATTGAAGCGTTCTTGACAGAGTTTTTAAAGAATAGCGGTTATGAAACGGTGGCAATCGAGTTCAAATAATCGTTGTATTATTATGATCTGATAGGTTGAGAAGATGGTGCCAGAAGTGTACGAGGCAGAACCACTCCATTTACAACTTGAATATGTTTTATCATCTCCTGAGATCGCATCGTAACGATGTGGTCTTTTTCATGCATATAATCGCTCAACTCCAAGCTTTTCCTCCTATGAAGAATTGAGGATTTCGAAAAATTGTGATAGAATCACAAGGCAAATGATTATCATTATCAGTCGATAAGAATAGATGGAATCGAATAAGGTTGAGTGAATGTGAAAGGATGAATACAATGAGCACGCTTGAAGCATATAACATGGCATTTCGAAATGGATTGGAACTAGAGGACGATGTGGTCCTTGAAGAGATGAAACTTGGGGAATCAACGGAGTGGGATTCGATTGGACATATGACCCTCATCGCCGAAATCGAGGATGCGTTTGACGTCTATATCGACTCGGATGAAATGACAGAGTTCCATTCGTATCAGTCTGGCATCGCGTTGCTGCAGCGCCTCGGTGTGGACATCCAGTCATGACGCTTTTTCAGACACTCGAGCAGTACATGGATCGTGAGGCGGTCTATGCGGACCGCTCTTATTCATATAGAGAGATGTTGGAAGTCGGGGACTCGATTTGTCAGGAAGTCGGCGAACGGTCGCTCGTCTTCTGTTTATGTGCCAACCGAGTCGAGTCGCTCTTCGGATATATCGGCTTTCTCCGTGGGCAAGTCGTCCCGGTCTTGCTCGATGCAGATATTTCAGTAGACCAATTGCAGAAGTTGATGGAACGGTATCAACCGACGCACGTCTGGGCTCCTGAGACAAGGGAGGATTTGGCGAACTCGTTGGATGCCTTCTATGGCTATGGTGGCTACGCCTTATTTGAAACCGAAACATCGGTTCGCCACCAACCTCATGAGGAGCTGGCTCTTCTGTTGACGACATCAGGTAGTACTGGAAGTCCGAAACTTGTACGCCTCACATACAAAAATCTGATGGCGAACGCTTCATCCATCATCGACTATCTCGACATCAATCAGACGGATAAACCAATCACGACCCTTCCGATGAACTATTCGTATGGACTCTCCATCATCAACAGTCATCTGTTGAAAGGGGCGACCCTCATCCTGACAGACCGCTCGATCGTTCAAAAGGAGTTTTGGGAGCTGTGTCGTGCCGAAAAGGCGACGACGTTTGGTGGGGTCCCGTTTCATTACGAGATGTTGAAACGATTGAAGTTTGAGACGTATGACCTTCCAAGTCTGAAGAAGTTGACACAAGCGGGTGGCAAGTTAGACCCGAAGCTTGCGCAGCACTTCGCAACAGTATGTGAAGAGAAAGGGATTCAATTTTTCATCATGTACGGTCAGACGGAGGCGACGGCCCGGATGTCGTATTTACCGGATCGGATGCATGCGAAAAAAGCCGGTAGCATCGGAATTGCCATCCCTGGTGGAACGCTTACGTTGCGTGACGAAGCCGGAAATGACATCAAAGAGGCGAACGTGACGGGCGAATTGGTGTATCAAGGCGACAACGTGTCGTTTGGGTATGCGACCTCGTTAGGGGACCTTTCAAAAGGTGATGACAATCACGGTGTTTTACGAACAGGTGACATGGCGTATCGCGACGAGGATGGATACTTCTTTATCGTCGGTCGAATCAAGCGCATGATCAAACTGTATGGCAGTCGAATCAGCCTAGACGAAGTCGAGGCGCTCCTTCGAGAGCATGGACATGATTGCGTCTGTGCCGGGGAAGACGACCAGTTATACGTGTATACGTTACAAGATGACGTCGCACGCATTCAAAAAATCATCAAAGAACAAATCAAGGTGAAAGGCGTTCGGGTGATGCAAATTGACGAGATTCCACGTAATGCGTTCGGGAAGATTCGTTATGCTGCATTGCCGAAGCGAGAACTTGTGACCACCTGATTGTCAGGAATCGGTACATCGTCAAGTTTCATAACATCAGGTGGTAAATATGACTTTTATTTCGATTGAATTTCTCTTATTTTTAACCCTCATCGTTGGAACGTACTATATGGTTCCACATCGATATCGTTGGGTGCTCCTTTTGTTGGCGAGCTATGTCTTTTACGCCACATTGAGCGTTCAATTCATCCCGCTCCTGCTGATCAGTACCGCTTTCACCTATGTGATTGGAATTCTGATTGAGAAGCAGGAGAAGAAGGAGCAGAAAAAACGGCTCATGTGGGTCGGTATCTCGGTGCTCGTCTTCTTCCTCGGCTGGTTCAAATATTTTAATTTCGTCAATGACTCGCTCCGTTCGTTCGCCGCATGGAGCGGATTTGATTATAACGTCCCGTATAGAGAAATCGTCTTACCATTGGCGATTTCCTTTTATACATTCCAGGCCATCAGTTACGTCGTGGACGTCTCGCGCGGGAAGCAGAAGGCGGAGCGTCATTATGGCTATTTCTCGGTTTATTTCGCCTTCTTCCCACAACTTGTGGCAGGTCCGATTGAGCGGGCGAAAAAACTGTTGCCGCAGTTGAAGACGGAGCAACATCTTGACTATGACAACATCAGCTACGGCATCCAGCGCATCATTTGGGGATTCTTCAAGAAGACATTGATTGCCGATCGGTTGGCCCCGATTGTCGCGAGTGTGTTCAATAGCCCGGACCCGACCGGTTCGGAGATTGTGCTCGCGACGATGTTGTTCTCGATTCAACTGTTCGCGGACTTCTCGGCATGCAGTGACATCGCGATCGGCTGTGCACGCTTACTCGGGATTCGCTTATCGGAAAACTTCAAGCAACCGCACTTCGCCGTATCGATTGCCGACTTCTGGAACCGCTGGCATATCACGCTTTCGATGTGGCTACGGGATTATATCTTCATGCCACTCGCGAAAGGAAAGAAGAAACGCGAACAAATTTATGGTGCCATCCTTGCGACATTTTTAGTAAGTGGAATTTGGCACGGAGCCGCATGGAACTTCGTCTTATGGGGACTCATTCATGGAATCTATCGCGTCTTCGGAGATCATACGAAACAACAACGTGAAAAAATGGCGTCATGGGTCGGATTTGACCGTGTGCCGACACTGCATCGGTGGTGGAAAATCGCCATCACGTTCCAGCTCGTCTGTTTCTCACGTGTCTTCTTCCAGTCGCACTCCATGGCGGAGGCGTTCTCGCATGCCAAACTGTACGTGACGCCTTCTTCATGGGCACCGTCAGGCATGTTGCAGGCGATTCAAATCTTCTCATTGCTCGATTTGATCATCTTCCTCGTCGTCTTTGTCGTCGTTCATCTGTTCCAACATATCGAGCGGACGAGAGGTTCGGCTTGGGATTGGATGGCACGTCAGTCTGCCGTGACGAGTGTGGCCATCAACTTGTTCTTGATTATCTCAGCGTTCTTATTTGGCGTGTCGAGCCAAGGATTTGTATACGGTGGGTTCTAAGATGGATGGAAAGGAATTAGCATGAAGCGTTTAGGAATCAAAATAGGTGTCGTATTACTCGTCATCATCGCAATCTTCATTCCCGTCAACGAGTTCGTGAAAGAGTCGTGGGAATATAATAATAACCGAGCTGTCCTTGCCTTCAAGGAAGACCCTCACCCGGTCGACATCATCAATTTGGGGACGTCCCATGCGATGTACGGGTATTCATTCAAGTCACTTGGATTATCGCATCTGGATTTGGCGTTACCGAGTCAGCCAATCGAATATGACTTGAAGATGTTAAAAGAATACGATGAACATCTGAAGCCAGGTGGGGTCGTGATTGTCTCGTTATCACAAATCACCTTCAGCAATTCGAACGTCGGTCGGAAAGAAAACTACTATCGCGTCTTGGAACGGGAAGACTTGGAGTCGGTCAGTTGGTTCAACTACTATACACACGAACGCTTCCCAGCATTGAACAGTGGGAGCGCCTACGCCGCCATTTCCCGGGAAATCCGAGATTTCCGCTTCGATGCGCATAAGCCATGGGAGAATGGGGGGCTGAACTATTCCGAGCGTAAGTATGAGGAAGTCGCCGCTCAATACGAGAATGCCGTGAACCATCACGAGATTGAAGAGAATATGGCATATTTACAAGACATCATCGATTATTGCAAGAAGCAAGGCTATCGCGTCGTCTTAGCGATAGAGCCGGTCCATTCGTCGTATCATGCGTATTTCGACGAAGCGGTCATGGAGCGCCTCGTATTTCAGCATTTAGAAAAACTGGATATCGATGTCCCATTCCTCAATTACATGGGGGACGAACGGTTCATTCACAAACAATCCTTCTTCCATAACCCGGACCATTTGAATGGGGACGGGCGGAAGTTATTGTCTACGCTTGTCTATGAAGATTTGAAGCGATTGGGGTATTTATAAATTGATGGGCGGCTGTCCATCAATTTTTTTATGCTATATGATAGCTAAAAGGACGAAGTGAGGAGAAAGCCATGATCCACCAGCAAATGGTACAAATTCAGGACTGTGTGTTATATGTAGAGTATATTCAACACCATTCAAAGCAAGTGACAATCATTATGGATGCAGGATATGGCGATGATTCTACGACTTGGAGACAGGTGGCGGATGAAGTGTCGAGCTATGCCAATGTCCTTCTTTATGACAGGGCAGGTCTAGGCAAAAGCGGGACTAGTACGAATCAAAGAACAAGTAAGGAGATGGTTCGAGAGTTGCACCAACTGATCAAACAGTTGGATATAGCATCTCCGTTCATTTTAGTCGGTCATTCGTTCGGAGGCATCAACATGCAATTGTTCGCATCTGAATATCCAAATGAGGTGACGGGTCTTGTGCTAGTAGACACGACACCAAGTGATTGTCGTGAACGATTTCTTCCGACCATGTCACAAGAGTTTCAAAACGCATATCATAAACAGTTTCTACGAGAAGGAAACTATGCTGATTTTATAGAAAGTTTGCACCAAGTGAAACGAGCAAATTTTAATCTTTCAATCCCGACAATTATCATATCAGCAGGAAAGAAAGACTTTTATTCCACAGAAAATCAGAGGCTATGGAATGTCTTACAAAAAGAAATGACGGGAATATCTTCAAATGCCTCATTTGTAATTGCGGAGCAGAGCGCACATTATATCCAAAGAGATGAGCCACACTTGATTGTAGAAGCAATTCAAGAGTTACTAAAGGAGTGATACATAAACGGATAAGATGAGGAGTGATTCCAATCGAAACAATCTATTTAGCCGGAGGATGTCTATGGGGCGTCCAGGCATTCGTGAAGACGTTACCCGGCGTCCTCTCGACCGAAGCAGGTCGGGCAAATGGGACGACGGACACGTTGGATGGGGAATATGACGGATATGCGGAATGTGTCAAAACGACTTTCGATCCGGACGTGGTGACGGTCAATGATTTGATGGGCTATTTATTTGAAATCATCGACCCATACAGCATCAATCAACAAGGAATCGATGTCGGCGAGAAGTATCGGACGGGTGTCTACAGTGAGGAGTCACGACACTTGATGGAGGCGCAAGCGTTTATTGATCGACGATCGGATGCGGATCGAATTGCTGTTGAAGTGAAGCCGCTCACGAACTATGCGCGAAGTGCGGACGAGCATCAGGACCGCCTGACACGTTGCCCGGAAGATTATTGTCATATACCGAAAGACTTGTTAACGAAATATCGGAAAGACGAAGCATCGCCAACCCCTTAATCCGGAGTTGGCGATGTTTTTAAGTCCGTTCGAGAACATTCACGAGCATCTGATGGATGACAGTATGATCGTTCGGGTCATGAAGCTGATAGGGACTGCCGGGGAGCGTATATACATCTTTCGCTCCGACGTACGTGATGTGGAGTGTCAAGGAACCATCTTCCTGACACGCCGTCGTCAGTTCCAACTCACCACTGATGACACCGACTTCTTCCGTCATGACACCGTGGGTTGCCTTAAAGATCGAAGTGATTTCGTTCATTCGAAGACTCCTTTTCTCACTCAGTAACTGCAAGCATTGATGGCTGTCGTGATTGCTGACTTCTCTGCTGATTGAAGGCTCAAGCCCCAACGACTCTTCGTCTCGACCCACATCTTCGCATACGCACAGCGAGCGCCGGTGCGAGGGGGTTGCCATGTCGACGGATCTTGGTCTCCTTTTGAACGGTTCGATGAAGCGGACACCGCAATCAATTGAGGACCGTTCAAGTCGTTCGCAAAGCTTTGACGTTTGGTCGTCGTCCAGCTACTTGCCCCAGAGCGCCATGCTTCAGCGAGCGGAACGACGTGGTCGATATCAATGTCAGAGGCTGAGGTGAACGTGATTCCGTCATAGTAACTGTACCATGAGCCAGTCGCAACCGGACATTCGTCGACGACCGAGTCGGCGTCTCGTTTCAAGACGATGTGACGTGTGTTACAACCACTTCCTTGACTCGACCAGTGCGGGAAGAGGTCACGACTATACCCCGTCATCGACCCTTCATTTTTGACAGTGAGGGCATTCAGTTTCGTGAGCGCGTCCGCTTTCGATGGGATGTTCGGTGGGAAAGCAGAGACTGGTGTAGCGTCAAACGATGCGGAAATCCAGACGAGCAAGGCGACAAGTGCGACAGACATAAGTTTCTTCAACATATAAAGCCTCCTACTATGTATTTGGAATGAACACTTGTCGAGCAAGTGGGCAACCTTTCATCAAACAACTAGTGAGACAAACATCACGCGATAAATTCAACTTGATCATACACAGGACGATTTTGAAAAAGTGTGAAAATCTGCAAAATGATTAGAAAGACTATCGCAAATCCTTCTCTAGCATTAATGGACAATCCGGTGTTATTTCTTTGGAACTAGTGAGCGATCAGGACTGGTATAATGGGTGACATGGATGGAGAGAAAAGAAGAGGTGGATGGAATGAACAAGAAAGAGATTGCGGCGATTCGCCGACAGTTTAAAGTAAATGCGACAAAGCTAAAGATTGCTGACTTATATACGATTTACATCCGACAGGAAACGAATGAGATTTATTACGAAGAGTTGCGTCCGTTCCCATTCTTAGAAGAAGAGCAGCAGGAGCTGTTTTTGACGAACTTCAAAAAAGTGCTCGGTGGAAAACTTGATGAAAAACTGTTCGAAGTGAAGTTCCAATATCCTGAGGAAGGTCAAGTCGACCATACGCAAGGCTTGCTGTATGAAGGACTTCGTACGGAAGAGACCGACGTCTGGACGGACTATATGCAACGCATCGCGTTGAAGATGGTGAAAGACACGCCGTTTGAGAAGGATATGGTCGTGACGTTCATCCGGGGGAATTATAATAAGCCGACGAACCGGTACTCGGAAGAGTCTGAGATTCACGCGAACGATGAGGTGTATACGACGAAGTTCATCCTCGGCAGCATCAGCCCGACAGAGCTTCCGAAAAAATCACTCGTCTTTGACTTCGTCGAGCGGGAGTTCAAAGCCAGCTTGATTGTGAATCCGATCATCAAACTCGAGGCGCCGATCGGCGGATTCTTATTCCCGTGCTTCACGGACAACGCGGCCGATGTGAACCATGTGCTTTATTCGGCACACAAAGCGCATCAACCGGATATGACGTTCATTGAGAACGTGTTGAACGGTTCGGAGATTGTCACGGCAGTGGAAGAGAAGGCGGTCTTCGAAGAAGTGGTCAAAGCGGTCATCGGAGAAGAAGTCAATTCCCGGACTCTCGCGACCGTTTATGATGAGATCAATCAAATCATTGTCGCCGAAGAAGAGAACGAACAGGAAGAAGAGAGAGTAGCGATGCTCGACTCCCGTGCCGTCGAGGTCGTCTTACGGGCGAGTGGTGTGGAAGATGTGACGACGGAGAAAGTCGAGCAGGCGTTCAAGCAAGTCGTCGACGATACGAAATATGAGATGAAAGCGACGAGTGTCGTTCCGAAGTATACGTCAAAGTCGATTAAAATCAATACGAAAGTGGCCAATATTTCCGTCAGTCCACAAGACTTGAAATACGTGAAGCAAGTGAACTATAAGGGGAAACCGTGCTTGTTGATTGAAGTGGAAGAGGAGACGGAGATTGAAGGGTTCAAACTCATCTCGGAAGAGTCGTTAGACTAATCGAGCATGTTGCAGTGTTCATAAGTGAACGTTCAAGCTAAGAGTCCAAGATGTAAACCTTGGGCTCTTTTTTGACAATCAAGTGAGGAAGGTTGAATTTAAACTTTGATACAGGTATGATTCAGGTGAAAACGTTTTCTAAAAACTATATTTTTTTAGTGTTTATCGAAAGCGCTTTCGGAATTTGTGAAATAACAAAAAACCTCAAAGACGAATATCATCTTTGAGGCTAGAGTTGTATTATTTACGCGCTTTGCTTACTTTTAATTTCTTCCCTTTGACCGGCGTCGTCTCCATCGCTTGAAGGACGATTGAACCTTTTCCGTTCAGAATATCGACGTACGTCATCTGATCATTGATTGTGATGATTCCGATGTCGTCAGCGGATACGCCAGGGATTTTGGCGATCGTTCCGACGAAGTCGACGGCGCGAAGTTTTTTCTTCTTCCCGCCACTGAAGTGAAGCTTCATGATGTCCTGGTTAATACGAGCTGTCTTGTTGTTTCGAACGACGCGTCGTCCGCTCAACTTCTGCTCAAAGGCATCTTGGTTAGCTGCAACTTCCGCTTCTGTCGGCGCATCGATCATCGGAATCTCGAATTGAACGTATGATTCGATAGCTCCGATGAGACGTTCTTCCTGACGGGTCATGAGCGTGATTGCCGTTCCTTGTTTGCCGGCGCGTCCGGTACGACCTGTCCGGTGCACGTAACTTTCCTTTTCGACAGGAACGTCATAGTTGATGACGAGTTCGACGTTGTCGACATCGATTCCACGTGCTGCGACGTCTGTCGCCACGAGGTAGCGGAAGTTACCCATCTTAAATCCGTTCATGACGGCGAAACGGTCCTCTTGCTCGAGTCCGCCGTGAAGGCGTTCAGCCGAGTAACCGGCTTTGTCGAGCTCGGCGTACACCGTGTCGACGTTCTCTTTTGTCCGACAGAAAATTATACAGCTGTCCGGGTTCTCGACGACCGTGATGTCTTGAAGCACAGCCAGTTTCTCGTTCCGGTGAATCGGGAGGAGACGGTGCTCGATTGTCGAAGCGGTCATGCCGGTCGATTCGATCGCGACACGTGCCGGAGCATTCATATGCTTCTGGCAGAGACGTTCGATATCTTGTGGGAATGTCGCTGAGAAGACCATTGTGACGCGGTCTTTCGGCAACTGTTGCAGAATCTTCTCAACGTCGGCGAGGAAACCTCGATTGAGCATCTCGTCCGCTTCATCGATGATCAAGTATTCGACGCGGTCGAGTGAGAGGGTCTCACGCTCGATATGGTCCATGACGCGACCTGGCGTACCGACGACAATATGTGTCTTTTGTTTCAACTCTTCACGTTGTTTCGAAAACGGTTCTTTCCCGTAGACGGCAGTCGCTTTGATTCGTTTGAAACGTCCGATGTTCGTCATGTCTTCCCGTACTTGGACAGCGAGTTCGCGTGTCGGTGTCAAAACGAGCACTTGGGGTTTGTTTTCGACCCAGTCGATGAGCTCGATGACCGGAATTCCGAAAGCAGCTGTCTTTCCGCTTCCGGTCTGTGCTTTGACGATCAAGTCTTCGCGCTCGAGCGCGCGCGGGATGACCTGCTGTTGTACTTCAGTCGGTGATTCGTATTTCATAATGCCTAGCGCGCGCGTGATCTCGTCGCTCAGGCGATAATCAGTAAATTGTTGTTTGTTCATGGGTAACCTCATTCTTTCGTGAAAACTTCTGCTTCAGAAAATTTCAATGTCTATTTGCAATACAGTCCATTATAGACCGAAAGGCATTAGGAAAGCCAATTTCATATAAAAATAAGTACTGGTGAAAGGGGTCTACATATTGAAACACAGTTATGAAAATCTCATGGATTATTTGAATCAGCATCAGCAACTTACGAGAACAAACCACCTCGAAACCATCATCAAACCCATACCGGATTCAGACCGTACCGGTGACCTTGTTCCACGCGTCTTTGCGACGTTGACCGCAAATCATTCTTCACACGATGAACCGGATACAGCATTTGACCTCGAGGTGGCACGTGCCAGTATGGGGTGGCCGAATCAGGATCAGACGACGACTGATATCAAAACGGAGTATCTCATGATTCCTAGTGAGGATGGTGACATCCCGGTTCGTCTGTATCGTCCGCATCATACTGAAGCCATCCCAGCCATCCTCTTCTTCCATGGTGGCGGGTTCTTCGGCGGAACGCTTGATACGGTCGAGAATCCTTGTAAATTGCTTTCGGAACGGGCGAACGCGGTCGTCATCTCCGTCGATTATCGTCTCGCCCCGGAGCATCCGTTCCCGGCCGGATTGAATGACTGTTACCGCGCTTTGGAATGGGTATATGCCAACGCGGCGGAGTTGAACGTCCTTCGTGATCAAATTGCTGTCGCAGGGGATAGTGCTGGCGGTAATTTGGCAACGGCTTGCTGTCTGATGGAACAAGAACGAGGGGAAGGACGCATTTGTTATCAAGCGCTCGTCTATCCCGTCGTCAATCTGGGTTCGATTCCGACAGATGATTTTAAATGGGCGCTCGATACTTATGATATCTCGCATCATCACGACCTAATTCGAGGTGTCGTGCTCGCCCTCGCCGACTCGGATTCGCTCTTAAATGACCTCTATCTTCAAGGTAAGGTGGATGTCACGCATCCGCTCGTCTCACCATTATTCGCAGACGATGTCTCAGGCCTACCACCGACTTTGATTGTGACGGCGGAGTACGATTACTTACGACTCGAAGGGGAGGCGTATGCGCGGAAACTGGCACGAGCGGGTGTCCCGACACGCCTCATTCAATATCGGGGGATGGACCATGCCTTCATAGACAAGTTGGGAGACTATCCACAGGCAGACGATTGTATGAATGTAATCGCAAAAGGACTTAAGGAGCTGACGAAATGAAACAGTATACATTGTATTGGACTCGTTATGAGGAATTGGCACGTCAAGCGGTCGCGGAAGGTGTCGTGTTAGTCAAAAACGAACAGAAGACCCTCCCATTACAGTCAGGGACGAAGCTCGCCGTATTTGGTCGTAGCCAGTTCCATTACTACAAGAGCGGTACGGGCTCAGGCGGGATGGTGAACGTCGGACATGTCACGACGCCGCTCGAGGCATTGCGCGAGCGTCCAGATATTCATATCAATGAATCGCTCTATGCGACGTATGAGGAATGGGTGAAGGAGAATCCGTTCGACCAAGGTGTCGGTTGGGCCGGTGAACCGTGGTCGCAACAAGAGATGGACGTAACGGACGAGCTCGTCGAACAGGCGGCACAAGAATCGGATGTCGCCCTCATCATGATTGGACGTACGGCAGGAGAAGACCGTGACAACACGGCCGATCCGGGTAGTTACTTATTGACGGATATCGAACACGCGATGATCGAGCGCGTGACGAAACGCTTCGACAAGACGGTCGTCGTGTTGAACGTTGGGAACATCATCGACATGAAGTGGGCGAAGGAGCCGAGTGCCATCCTCTATGCATGGCAAGGTGGGATGGAAGGTGGAAAAGGACTCGTCGACGTGCTCGTCGGAGACGTGAGTCCTTCCGGGAAACTGACGGATACGATTGCCCGATCCATCGAGGATTATCCGTCGACGAAGAACTTCGGTCACGCGGATAAAGGAATTTATCAGGAAGATATCTATGTCGGTTACCGCTACTTCGAGACGTTCGCGAAAGATGACGTTTTATACCCGTTCGGATTCGGACTGTCTTACACGACGTTCAATACGGAAGTGAAGCGTACGGCAGAGGTAGATGGCGTTTTAACGGTTGAGGTGGAAGTGACGAACACGGGTGAGTGTGACGGGAAAGAAGTCGTCCAACTCTACGTCGAGAAACCGCAAGGGAAGCTTGGGAATCCGCTCCGGTCATTGGTGGCGTTCGAGAAAACCTTGCTTCTTGAACCGGGCGAGCGGCAAACCCTTTCTTTCAACGTCCACATGACTGACTTTGCGAGCTATGACGACTCTGGCGTGACGGGTCATGAATCGAGCTTCGTTTTAGAGGCAGGAACGTATCGGTTACACGTCGGAACGGATGTGCGTTCGGCTACACTCGCTCTCGAAGTCGAGCAACAGGAGCAACGTGTCCTCGAGACGTTAAGTGAAAATATGGCGCCCGTCCTCCCGTTCGAACGGATGAAACCGATTCAGGGCGAAAAAGGATTTGAAGTAGGCTACGAGTCGACGCCGCTTCGCGCCGTTGACGTCGAGACACGTTATTTGGAAGAACGCCCTGAGACTAGAGTGTTCACGGGTGACCAAGGCATTAAATTGAGCGATGTGTATCATGAAAAGGCTTCGCTCGACGCATTTCTAGATCAGTTGACGGATGAAGATTTGGCTGCGATTGTCCGCGGACAAGGGATGAACTCACCGCGTGTCACGCCGGGGACAGCAGCTGCGTTTGGCGGTGTGTCCGACCGGTTGAACGAGCTTGAGATTCCAGCTGCGTGTTGTGCCGACGGTCCATCAGGCATTCGCATGGATATCGGGACGAAGGCGTTCGCACTTCCGAACGGGACGCTTTTGGCTTCCACGTTCAACGTCGATCTCGTCGAAGACTTGTTTGAGATGACTGGGCTTGAGATGCGAAAAAACCGCGTCGACACGTTGCTCGGACCAGGAATGAACATTCACCGTAACCCGTTGAATGGTCGAAACTTCGAGTATTTCTCGGAAGATCCGCATTTGACTGGGAAGATGGCGGTCGCTCAATTGAACGGCATGCATCGTGTCGGGGTGACGGGAACGCTCAAACACTTCAGCGCCAATAACCAAGAAGCGCATCGTCACGATATCGACTCGGTCGTCTCGGAGCGGGCGTTACGCGAGATTTATTTGAAAGGGTTCGAGATGGCCGTGAAAGAAGGACGCGCATCGTCCATCATGACGACATACGGCGCGGTCAACGGGATCTGGACGGCTGGTCTATACGATCAAAATACGCGTATCTTACGTGATGAGTGGGGCTTTGAAGGCATCGTCATGACAGACTGGTGGGCAAAAGTGAACTTCCGTGAGGATGAGTCGGCCAATCGTCAAAATACGGCAGCGATGGTTCGCTCACAAAACGACTTGTACATGGTCGTCGACCGACCGGACCTAAACTCGTTCGAGGATAACACGATGGCATCACTCGAAGAAGGGATTGTCACACGGGGCGAGTTGTTGCGGAGCGCGCGCAATATTTGTACGTTCATCTTGAAATCACCGGCGATGGAGCGTCTTCTCGGGATTCATGACGGTTCAGTCGAGGTGCTCGGCTTTGAGGATGAGATGAATCAACAGGATACATTTGAGTTGGATTACCAACATCTCGAAAACGGGGAACATGTGGATTTGTCAGGAATCGATACCTCGACTGGAAACACACACGTCTTCGCTATCTCGGTCGACCAAACGGGGACGTATGACATCACGTTGACTGCCCGTTCGAACGCGGGAGAGTTGGCACAGATGCCGGTGACATTATTTGCGAACAATATCCCGGGTGCGACGTTCACGTTTAATGGGACGGACGGAGAATGGGTGACGCAGACGAAGCAGGTCTTCTTCTTGAACCAGCATAATTATCTCCAGCTCTATTTCGCGTTAAGCGGATTAGAAGTGAAGGACGTGTCCTTCAAGCTCGCAGATGAATTCAGTATGAAGAACGGCTGAGCCGCCCTTTTGCCGATTCATTGAATACTGTATAATCAAAAGAACGACACATCGTAAAGGAGGCGCATACCCGTGGAAAATCGGCTTCGATTTTCTAGGTCTTCACGCACTCATGCAAAGCCATTTGGACGAAAGGCGATCACTTGCATGGGGCGAAACGAATACCTTGATCGCTTGATTTTAACGTAAACCACTTGGCTTTGCTCCCTTATCGGATTGGATTCATTCAATAAGGAGCGAGGTATGATGAAGTACGTCAATGCGCAACATATCCTGCCAGAACGATTGTTGCAAGAGGTGCAACAATACGTACAAGGTGAAACGTTATATGTGCCGACCCCGACTGACACGAAACGAAAATGGGGGACGGTCAACGGTGGAAAACAATTACTTGAGGAACGAAACGAAGCCATACGCGCAGCGTTTCGGAACGGAGAGCGAATCGAAAATCTGGCCATGTCCTATCATTTGGCGACGCACACGATTCGAAAGATTGTATACCGGTCGACATGAAGGAGGTACGACTAGTTCGCTAGTCGTGCCTTTTTAGGTCGACTATATTTCTTAATCAAAGTGTACACAGTAAGGAAGCATTGTTTCCTGTAAACTGAGAATGAAGGAAGGGGGCGACAAAATGTCAGATCCATTTATTCAAAACGAACAATATAATCTCATCAAAGAACAAGTGATGCTCGTCAAAGAGAGTCGAATGCAAAGCCTGCCGCCTTCTGTCTTGCGAGCAGTCATCGACTTGGCACAATCGAAAGTGATGTATGCATTCCCTGAGGCAACGACTGAACAACTAAAGCTGTTACAGTTCACAACGCTACAGACGAACGAAGCGTTCGACGAATATATGCAACGATTACGAGAATGGGTTCAACCATTTCCCGTTATTTCTGCCGAGCAACTGAAGAGTTTGTTCCCGAAACAAAAGAAGCTTCGTTTACCGGAGTTATCCGATGTTGATTTTGGACGACTCACGTATCTAGGTTGGAACGATGGACGTTCCAATCAAAAGTTGATAATTTGCCAATACGAAGGTCAATTGATTGGCATTGCATGTAAACCGAGTACGAATACGAAGAAAAATATATGTGCCTTTTGTAATCAGTTCACGGATGTGACGTACTGCGTTACGATCACGAAAGCGAAACAAGCGAAAAATCCGGACTATTACAAAGCCATCGGCACATATGTATGTGTAGACAGTAAGACGTGCAACGAACACATCACGAGCCAAGAGGCTTTGCATACTTTTGTTCATACAGCGTTACAGGCCTGACGAGAGAGTCGGGCTTTTTATTTTTTATAAAATACTGTACAACCTTTCCGATATCTCTTTAGATAGAATCCAAGAAGTTCTAATTTAAAAAGGAGGAAGCGGATGAAACACGCAGTGATTTTTGATATGGACGGAACATTGTTTCGGACAGATTTGATTTTAGAGTTGGCGTTGGATGAAACGTTTGAACACCTACAAAAAAATGGAGAATGGGATGGGCCGACACCGATTGACGAATACCGAAAGATCATGGGCGTACCATTGCCCGTTGTTTGGAAAACCTTGCTCCCACGACACGACGAACAAACTAGAGAAGAGGTCGATGCCTATTTCTTAACACGACTCATCAAAAACATCGAAAACGGGAATGGAGCATTATATCCGGGGGTACTCGAACTGTTTGAACAATTGTATCAAATGGGGCATTCCATCTTCGTCGCAAGTAATGGTTTGGTGGACTATTTACAAGCCATCGTCACGCACTATGAATTGGATCGTTGGATCACAGCAACATACAGTATTCAACAAATCGACACGTTGGATAAGGCCGATTTAGTGGCTGGAATCGTGAAGAAGTATGAGATTCAGGACGGCTTCGTAGTCGGAGACCGATTATCGGATATCTCGGCTGCACGAGCGAACGGACTCATTTCAATCGGCTGTCGTTTTGATTTTGCGCAAGAAACAGAATTGAAAGAAGCGGATTATATCGTGAATCATTTATCGGAAGTACTCGACATCGTTCTAAAGGAGACGGTTTCGCTATAAGTGAATCGATTTCGAGATTGGTCTCGTAAGTAAAGGACTACAACAAAATCGGAGGGATTATCATGCACACGCTCTACATGAAACAAAAAGTGTTCAGTCTACGCGGGCGCTTCACTATCAAAGATGCGGACGGACATGATCAATATTTCATCGAAGGTAGCTTTATGAAGTTTCCGAAGTCATTTGAAATTAAAGACATGAACGGTCAGACGGTCACAACGATTACGAAAAAGACGTTCAGTTTTTTGCCGAAATTTTTTGTGGAAGTGGACGGCACAGATATGATGACCATCTCGAAAGAGTTTTCATTTTTCAAACCAAAATATTCCATCGATGCGGCCGGGATCGATGTCCAAGGCGATTGGTGGGACATGGACTTTAATGTAACGAAGAACGGACAATCGATTGGAAGTGTGCAAAAGAAATGGTTCTCGTGGGGCGATAGTTACGAGATTCGTGTCGAAGAACCGGAGATGGAGCATTTGCTCATCTCTATCGTCGTAGCGATCGATTGCGCGAAAGCAGATCAAGCAGCGGCATCTAGCGCAGCAACATAAAGGGGAGTATCGAATGGAATTTTGGGACGTCTATACGGTCGACCGAGAAAAGACCGGTCGCACGTGGCAACGCGGAAGTCGATTGCCGAAAGGGGAATACCATCTTGTCATCCACGTATGTATCTTTAACGAGAAGGGCGAGATGTTGATTCAACAGCGCCAACCGTTCAAGGATGGTTGGGCAAACATGTGGGATATTACAGTCGGTGGAAGTGCCACGGTAGGAGATACAAGCCAGCAAGCGGCGATGCGGGAGCTCGAAGAGGAGATAGGGCTCAAGCTTGATCTATCTCAGACACGACCGCATCTGACAGTCAATTTTGACGAAGGATTTGACGATATCTATTTGGTCGAAATGGAAGTGGATTTGAACGAGCTGACGCTTCAAGAATCTGAAGTGCAAGCCGTGAAGTGGGCGGATGAGGCGACGATTCTTCAGATGATTCAACAGCATGAATTCATACCGTATCACACACCGATGATACCGTTACTGTTTGCCATGCGAGGTCAATGGGGAGGAATTGATCGTCATGCATACGTACAAGTGGATAAATGAACCGAATAGCGTGAACGGATTTGAACCGCTCACTTTTCGCACGCTGCCAGACACAGACTTTTGGCGAAATACACATTACGGATTTAACCGCATGACGGCGCATGCACGACTAACAGACGTCAAAGCCAAACGATTTACATGTCGGGCGACAATCCAAATGGAACCGAGCCATACATATGATCAGGCCGGAATCGTCTTATATGTGAATGATGACCATTGGATCAAGACGTCTGTCGAGTACATTCCGGACGGACCGTCCCATCTTGGCGCAGTCGTCACCTCGTTTGGCTATTCGGATTGGTCGACACGTGATTTTTCAAATGACATGGTTCGCAATCCGTTGACGTTTGAAATCGTGTATACAGATGGAGATGTGGAGATTTTCTTTGAATATGGTGAAGATATGCGTGAACAGCTTCGCATCGCCCATCTTCATGACGTATCGACATTACGTATCGGTCCATATGCCTGTAGCCCGGATGTGAATGCGACAGGTTTTGACGTGACATTTTAGAATTGGGAACTACGGGAAGCATCGACGTGAGTCTGAAAAAAGGAATTTCTCATCGTGAGAAATTCCTTTTTTTAGCGTTTTCGACTGATCAATCGTGCTGTCCGTAAAATTGATGGCAACAATTTACGACGCTGGCGGAACGCAAGATAGCGTCCTTCCCAAGACGGTTTGAACTTCTGTTTGAACTGTCGTAAGCCACTGAACGGATAAATGTAACTGATGTTTTCAAAAATGTCGGCGGCGACGCGTTCCGGCCAATGGGAGAACGTCTGCTCTCCGACGGCGGCAAGTGGTGCCACGCCGAGCCCGACATGATCATGGCCTTCTGCGCGAGCCCATTCGATGATGTGAAGGATCAACACTTCAATCGATCCGGTCGGCGCATCATTTTTCGAACGCATCAAATCGATGGAGATGGCCCCGTCTCCCCGGAGTAGCGAAATGAAAGCCACGACGACACCGTCCGCATCTCGCAACAAGGCAATCGGATAACGTGTCAACGTTTCATAGTCGAAGAATCCGAGAGAGAAGCCTTTCTCATTTCGATTCCCAATCCATTCGTCTGAGATGTCTTTTAACTCTTGTAACAGCAAGAGGCTCGGCTCACAGACGATGTCGAACGTGACCCCCTTCTTCTCAAACTGATTGTAGAGGGATCGCATATTTGCACGCTTCTTTCCGGATAAGGAGAAAGCCGAGACGTCAATCGTCGCCTCTTCCCCTAATTTGAAGAACGTGAATCCGGCATCATGGAGGCGAGGCATCCAATTCGGTGTAATTTGATAAAATAAAGGAATATACCCGATTCGATCCGCATCTTCAATGAATCGTGTCAAAAGAGAAGTCGCAGCCTGCTTCTCGCCTTGGATATCACCAAGGACGATGGCATGGTTCCGCGCTGTCGCAAACAATAGACACGCATCTCCGGCCTCGTCCATGTAAAAACGCTTATCTGCCATATGGGCCAAGTCAAAACTGCTCGATGTGGGCTGTGTTGCTTGGAACTGTCGGATGCGATGTTCATCATAGGCCTCTCCAAGCGCCGGACGTTTCCAACGATCGAACAAGAGCAGCAGTACACTTGCTACGATTGAAGTTAACAATAAGACGAACGTCGTCAACCAGCCGGCTTGATGCGATGTGAAGAACAAGTCGTCTGTACCTGCGAATGACTGCAACAAGAGGGCGTGGGTGCCGACATAGAGCAGGACGTAAATCAAGCTTCGGATGAGACGTCCTGTCGTTAAAATCGAGCGGTATCGGACGTGTCGTTTACGTGTCAACCAGACGAACATCGCAAACCCGATGACGACGAAGGTCTCAAACAGGTTTAAACCACGAGCGATGACCCCGATGGTCGCCAAGATGAAGGCAGTATTGAGTAACCAGAGCGTTCGTTTTGTCCGCACATACATGCCATAGACAGACAAAAACATGAGAAGCCCGGCACTCAATAAGAAAAGGGTCCCAATCCATTCAAACCAGCGATTCACTTCATAGAGCGGCGTTACGCTCGGGAGAAGCGTCTGGAACCAAATCAACAGACTGCTCATGAGTGCGATGAGACTTCCAGTCAAGCGTCCAATCCTCGCAAGCGTCCGCGAAACGATGCGCCAGACGACGGTCCCAATCTCATAAGAAGACCCGATGATTGGTCGATACTCGATTTGTTTGACGACCTGATCTCCGAACGCGATGGCTGCGAGAAAAAGTCCAATTAAAAAGGGAACGACAAAATAAACGAATCGATAGATGATTAGTGAAGACAAAACGATGTCTTGATGAATCCCAAGTTGAGTCATCCCAACGAGATACAGTAAGTCAAACGTTCCAGCACCCCCAGGGACGAGGGAGACGACACCGACGACCGTCGCGACAATGAATACCCCGAAGAGTTGCACGAACGAGGCCGACCCGTCTAGTAACGTCAAGGCATAAATGGCGACGAATCCTGCGGTGACCCATTCTGCGAGCGAGGTCATCGTGTACCCGAGCAGAGTGGACCACCCGACATTTGATCGGCGTGATGTGACGAACAAATAAAATGGGAGCATCGCACTCACGGCGAGTAGCACCGGCCAAATCCATGGTTTCGTACCGATAAGCCCGCCAGCCGGGAAAATCCCGAGGAGCACACCGATGGAAAGAATGGACAGACCACTGATGAGTGTCGGGGTCATCCAGCCGATGGCACGGAGTAGGCGTTTCGTATCCGTATAGGGACGGTAGAGGGAGGTACGAAGGGCAATCCCAATCACGCCGCCGAAGCCGAGCATCCCGTTCATCGAGTTCGTGATCCACGCTGTTTGAACGATTTTTCGTTTCGGTAGCTCGATATGTAAAGAGCGTAGCAGGAAATAGTCATAGCCCGTCATCGTCAAGACAGCGATCCCACCGAGTAGGATGAGTGTGAACTGTTCCCAACCGGTCAGTTGTTTCAGTGTCGTGAAGGCGGTCGCGAGCGAGAGGTCTTTCAACTCTTGTCCGCTCTGAATCAAAATCAAGCCGATTAACGCTATAGGAATGAGCCATTTTAATTGTTTCCATGAAAAACGAGTACGCATTGCGATCTTCTCCTTATCTGCCATAGGACTGACAGCAGCTTCTGTCTAAATCGTACTATAGGATACGATTGAAATCTGTAAAACGTTTCAAAAAGAGGGGATTGTAAGCGCAAGAAAGAGGACGAAATGTTGATTTTAGATTTGCTACAGTGAGAGAAGAAAGAGGTGTGGAGATGTTGACGTTTGACGAAAAGTGGGCGAAAGTGCTCGCCTGCGATGCAACTTATGACGGATTGTTCTATACAGCCGTAAAAACGACAGGGATCTATTGTCGACCATCGTGCCGATCCCGCAAACCGAAGAAAGAGAACGTTGATTTTTACGTAACGAGAGAAGAAGCGGAGACAAATGGATTTCGACCGTGCAAGCGATGTCAGCCAGAAGTCGAACACGCCCCACACCGTGCGCTCGTTCAACAAGTGACGGCGTATCTCGTAAACCATTATAAACAACCCATTCGCCTTGAACAGATTGCCGAACACGCCCAACTGAGTCCCTTTCATTTGGAGCGGACATTCACCCAGGCGACAGGAGAGACTCCGAGGCAACTACTTGAACGGATTCGAATCGACAAGGCGGCTTATTTATTGCGAACGACCGACATGAGTAATCTGACGGTCTGCTATGAGGTCGGGTTTCAAACACCATCGAACTTTTACCGTGTGTTCCGACAAGTAAAAGGCTGTACACCGAACATGTATCGAAAAGGAGAGGACCTATGACAGAGATGCTACTTGCTGTTCAGCAGCCGTTTGATTTTCAAGAGTGTCTCGTCTTTTTAAGTCGGTCAGAACAAGAAGTGCTCCATGTGACCACACCTGACACGGTTCGAAAGTTGATGCGAATCGGGGAACGGCTCATCCTGATCGAGCTTCGAGAAGAGGGGAATCACATTCATGTACGGTTCCCTTTCGATGAAGTATCAGAGACAGAAAAAGAACGTGTCGCACGTGAGGTACGAGACTGGTTAGACCTTGATCGTGATTTAGCGCCGTTTGAAGCGATGGGTGAAGAGGATGAATTGCTGGCTCCTTTGATTGAAGCACATCGCGGATTACGGATGATTGGCTTTCCAGATTTGTTCGAAGCACTCGTTTGGGCCATCATCGGGCAACAGATCACCTTGTCGTTTGCGTATACGATCAAACGACGCTTTGTTGAACGATATGGAGACCATCGAGTCGTCGAAGGAAGAGCGTACTGGACGTTCCCGTGGGCGGAACGAATCGCCTTGCTCGAACCGGAAGAATTACGTGAGCTTCAATTCAGTCGCAGGAAAGCAGAGTATGTCATTGATATTGCACGGGAAATAACGAATGGAGACCTGTCAAAAACGGCTTTACAATCACACTCTTCAGCTGATATCCGTCAACGGTTACTCGCGATAAGAGGTGTCGGAGCATGGACGGCAGACTATGTGTTGATGAAGTGTTTTCAGGACGCATCAGCCTTTCCGATTGCGGATGTCGGATTGCATCAAGCGATTCAGCATCAGTTAGGGACAGCGAAGAAACCAACGATTGAAGAAGTGAAGCGTTACGGTGAATCGTGGCAAGGTTGGGAAGGATACGCGACATTCTATCTGTGGAGGTCATTATATGGGAACGTATAAATTAGACGTGGAGACACCGATTGGCGTCCTAGAAATCATCGGGACGGAGCAGGTCGTTCAATCGATCTTATTCGTCGAACGGGAAAGCAAACGAAGTATGGAGCAAGATGTACCAAATGTATTGCGACAGTGCCGGGATGAACTAAACGCCTACTTTCGTGGCGAGCGTATGACGTTCACGTTCCCGACTGAGCAAATCGGGACAACGTTTCAGCATGACGTGTGGGATGCGTTACAAACCATCCCGTATGCGGAGACGGCTTCTTACCGCGAACTTGCCGAACGCGTGAAGCGACCTACGGCTGTTCGCGCAGTCGGAGCAACGAACGGACGCAACAAACTGAGCATCGTCGTGCCTTGTCATCGCGTCATCGGATCGACTGGGAAATTGACGGGCTATGCCGGTGGACTTTGGCGAAAAGAATGGCTCCTGCAACATGAAAAACAAGTCGCACATCACCCCCAGTAAAAAACATTTCCCCCTCCAAATCTGCTACACTAGAAGAGGTCCTATCGTGACGTCGGAATCGACGAAGTTATAGGATGATTCCCGTCACTTATGGAGAAAGTTTTGGAGGAATGCATGATTAAATTATTAGCAGATTCAACGTGTGACTTATCGGATGAAGTGCTTGAACGGTACAACATCGGGGTCGCGCCGTTGATCATCACCATGAACAATATGTCTTACCAGGACCGGGTGGATATCCAGCCGGATGATTTTTACGGAATGTTGGAAGCGCTCCCGGAATTCCCGACGACGGCGATGCCGAGCCCGGCGACGTTCTTGAAATTGATGGAAGATGCGGTCGCTGCCGGCCATGAGGAGATTTTATGTATCTGTATGTCGAGCGGCACGAGCGGCTCGTATCAATCGGCGGTCATCGGAAAAGAGTACTTTGAAGAAGCGCATCCTGACTCACCTGTCAAAATCTATGTCGTCGACTCTCGTTCGATGAGTCACGGTAGCGGCTGGCTGTTGCTGAAGAGCGCACAGATGCGTGAAGCCGGTTCGACGTTCGAAGAGCTCGTTGATTTCAATGAGACGTACAAGACAAAAGTAAAACACTTCTTATCCGTAGATGACCTCGACCATTTGATCAAGAGCGGACGGCTCTCAAACGCGAGTGCCATTATCGGAAAACTACTGATGGTAAAACCCATCATGAGTATGAAGAACGGGAAAGGTGCCATTGTTGCCAAGGAACGAGGCACCCGTAAAGTGCTGAAGCATTATACGGACGAGTTCGTGAAACGCGTCAACCCGGACATCACGAATTTCGTGATCATCGGGTACACATCGGACCAACGGATTGCGGAGAACTTAAAAGCGAAGCTCGAAACCGAAACCGATTTTGCCGGCGAGATTTACCTCATGCAGATGGGTGTCTCGGTCGGGACACATGTCGGGCTTGGTGCCATCTCGATGTTTTTCGTAGAGAAGTGACAAAAGCCGTCTCATCGCGAGACGGCTTATTTGTTTGGCCAAATATGCTCGATGACCGGTGTGCTGTCGTGATAATCGAGACGATAGACATCTGGGTTACGCATCTTACGCCATGTCTCAAAGTCATATTGCGGGTCGAGATGTTGCAATAAGAGTGCGAGCAGATTGCCGTGTGTCACTAATAGGGTCGAAGCATGCGGAGCTTTGGCGTGCTCGACGACTTGTAGGATGCGCTGCGTCGCCTCCTCAGCCGATTCGGCACCAGGCAACTTGAACGTCGGGTCGCTGAACGACTGACGTAATGGGGTCAGCCAGTCTTCGAGCGGTTCGTGAGATAGGATGCGTTCTCTCAGTAACGGTTCACGTTCAATCGAGAGGTGATGAGCATCGGCGAGTGGCGTGACCGAAGCGACTGCACGGGTATAATCGCTTGAGATGATCCGGTCGATTGTGAGTTCAGAAAAGAAATCGCGAAGCCATAAAGACTGTGCGTGACCGTCTTCTGTGAGCGGTGCGTCAGGTTCTTGGCCCGCGGCTGAGCAGTGGCGAACCAAATAGAGTGTGGGCATATGGATTCTCCTTTTCAAAACGCTCGATTACCAGCAAGATAAGCGTGTCATCGAGTCATTATGACTTGTGATGTATGCAATCTCCTCAAATTCATGCAAAGAAGCATTTTCGTAGAGAGAGTTGAGCATCTGTGGGTCTTTACAGTAGATTGTGACGTCTTGACTGTCGATTACCAATAGAGCGAATTCACACGTACTATGTAAAAAGTCTTCATACGTTACGATTTCCGAGGACATATTCGGTTGGAACGCCTTGATATCAACGAAAATCAAATAATGTTCATGTTGCGTGAGCAGTTCAGCGAATTGACGACCATCGATTACGGTTGAATCCGAAAACAATAGGCAATCCAGTTGCCCATCTTTCACAATGTACGATTCCTCATCAACCACTTTCCATTGGTATCGATCAAGAGGGATTGGACTTAAGATTGCTTGTAGAAATTGCCCATATTGATTGGGTATTGTAAAACGTAAACCACGTCTCAAAAGAACACCTCCTTCATTTGATGGGATCATCCCATTTTCATAAAAAGTTTCAGCACAAAAAATCATACATAACCCTTATCATTCATCACAAAAGAGTTATAATCGGTATAACGATTATAAAATATACGATTGAGGAATGGGGATTCTTCAATCGTATGACAAAAAATTCAGGGGATAAGGATGGGGTTTTCATGAGCAGTACGCAAACGAGAACAGACGTCATTTTGATTGGGGCAGGGATTATGAGCGCAACGCTCGGTTCACTCTTTAAAGAGCTCGTACCGGAGTGGAACATCAAAGTGTTCGAAAAGCTCGATGCAGCAGGGGAAGAAAGTTCAAACGAATGGAATAACGCGGGTACGGGACATGCCGCACTTTGCGAATTAAACTATACAACAGAGAACGCAGACGGGACGATTGACATCTCCAAAGCGGTCAACGTCAACGAGCAGTTCCAAATCTCGCGCCAGTTTTGGGCGCATCTCGTCAAGCAGGGACTGATTGAGAATCCAGGAGCCTTTATTCGTTCAATCCCACATATGAGCATGGTCCAAGGGGAGAAGAACGTCGACTTTTTGAAACGCCGTTTGGAAGCGCTCACAACGAATCCGTTATTTGAAGGGATGGTCTTATCAGACGACCCGAGTCAATTACAGGAATGGATCCCGCTCATCATGGACGGACGGACACCGGATGAACCGATTGCCGCGACGAAAATCGACTCAGGGACAGACGTGAACTTTGGCGCATTGACACGTATGTTGTTTGACCATCTCACATCGAACGGGGTCGAGCTCAACTACGGTCATAGCGTCGAGGACGTGAAGCGCCTCGAGAACGGTCATTGGGAAGTGAAAGTGAAAGACATGTCTCGGAATACGATTGAGACGCATACGGCACCGTTTCTCTTTATCGGAGGCGGTGGTGGCAGTTTGCCGCTCTTACAAAAGACAGGGATTCCGGAATCGAAACAAATCGGTGGGTTCCCGGTCAGCGGCCTCTTCCTCGTTTGCAAAAATCGTGAGGTCATCGAGCAACATCACGCCAAAGTGTATGGTAAAGCGAAGGTCGGGGCACCACCGATGTCGGTCCCGCATCTCGACACTCGTTTTATCGATGGACGCAAAGAGTTGCTGTTTGGACCGTTCGCCGGCTTCACGCCGAAATTCTTAAAAACAGGATCGAACTTGGATTTGATTCGTTCGGTCAAGCCGAACAACGTCATCACGATGCTTGCCGCTGGGGCGAAAGAGATGCCACTTACGAAGTATTTGATCGAGCAGGTACTCTTGTCTCACGACAAACGGATGGATGAACTCCGTGAATTCATCCCGAATGCCAAGAATGAAGATTGGGAAATCGTCGTGGCGGGGCAACGTGTGCAGGTCATCAAAGATACACCGCAAGGAAAAGGAACACTTCAATTCGGAACGGAAGTCGTCAGTTCTGAAGATGGGTCGGTCGCGGCACTTCTCGGTGCTTCTCCAGGCGCATCGACGGCCGTGCACGTCATGTTGAAAGTGCTCGAGCAGTGCTTCCCGCAATACTTACCGGAGTGGGAACCGAAAATCAAAGAGATGGTCCCGTCGTATGGCTTGAAGCTGTCGGAACATCCGGATTTATTCAAGACGATTCACGAATCGACGGCGGTCACGCTCGGTTTAGAGGAAAAGGACATGGTTCACAATTAATAGATTCAAGACGAGTATACAATCGTATGCTCGTCTTTTCTTTGAATTCTGTGGGAGGGAACCAAAAAAGTGGGTATTTACAGAAATAGGAATATGGAAAAGAGGTGATGGCTCATCAAGCCGATTAAATTGAGTCACTGGGAGCAGAAAAAATATGCGCGTTATTTACGTCATCTGCGAACATACGATGATCACTTTGAGTATTGTGTCATTCCGAACTATGAGGAGTATGCCATGGAATTGAAGACAGAGTCGATTCAACTCGCTGATTGTTTTGCTGTGCTGATGCGTCAGAACGATCACTATATCCTCGTCTCCATAGCGTTAGATGGAGAATGGGAACTCAAACGTGTGTTGCAATGGCTCGACCTCCACGAAGTGAGATTGTTTCATCCTACACAGGACACATTGATTCTGTCGAACGTACAGGATGTGATTGATGCGGTCACATTTCAAGGATACCCTCTCGTACTAGTCGAGAAGGGAACAAACGTGTTATTCGTCGGTCCTGAATATCTAGAGGAAGTGACAGACGAATTTGAGCACTATCACAAAATTACGAATACGGCGTCGGCAGAGTCACTCCAAATTGAAGATGAATAGGGAGCGGTGTCTCATGAATCGAATCGGATTGAAAGAGTTTGTTGAGAGGGGCACTACGAATGAATACTTACGACCGTTTGTCAGTAAATGCAAAACGTCGAACCCCAATGTTTTCATTGTAGGCATTAATCCGGCCTCTTCGATTTTGAAAACAGATGTGGATCATGATGTCGATCGATACATTGATTTAATAATGGACCGGGAATCGTTTCTAACATTCATTCAGCAGAAGAACATAGAAAAGGGGAAGCGACCTTTTTCAAAGACAAGGATTGGATTGAATCAACTGGTTAATCAGTTAGAAACGCAGTCGAATGAAGCGATTGAAGTGTTAGAGACGAATATCAATGCGTATGCGACGCCAACAGCAAAAAAACTAAAAGCAATTCATCCTTCTATTAAACAAAGCGGTCAAGAATGGTTTCACAAATTAATGCGTGAACATACTCCAGCTGTCGTCATCGTGCATAGTCTGGATGCGACACGTGATTTGATGAAATGGTTAATCGCCAACGAGATGATACAATCATCGGTTTACAATCGGTCTTATCGGCTCAGAGACTGGATTGACTTGGGTCCTATTCCGATCAACTATCCTAGTGGTGCGACAGGCGTCGTGTTTTGCACGAAGCACTTGAAGTACTATGGATGGAAGGGAAATGCGTTTCAACAGTTAAGAGAGGATGTATTAACCCAATTTAACGAGAGATGACAAAAACCGTTCACCCGAAGCAAGACACATCGTCTTTGCTTGTAGTGAACGGTTTTAGCACATTTAGACCATCCGTAAGAAGGTCTTAGCCTGCTGTTCGAGTGTGGCGGCCGAATCCGCCAGTTTTTCAAACTCACGGACCGTCTGTTCGAGTTGTCCGGAGCTATCTTTGACTTTATGAGAGATGCGTCCGATGCTCGTCGACACGTCATCGATGCGTTTGACGATGCCCTCGATGTTGTTATTCACTTCAGTGATAGAAAGCGAAACTTTGTTCGAAAGATTGCGGACCTCTGTCGCGACGACATTGAAGCCACGTCCATGCTCACCTGCACGTGCCGCCTCGATTGCGGCATTGAGTGCGAGGAGATTGGTTTGGGCAGCGATTTCACGAATCGTTCGGACAATATCCGTGATCGTCTTCGCCTCTTGTTGGAGAGCATGTAAATGCTCTAGGTTTTGAGTCGACTCTTGTTCAATCAGTTTGACGTTTTCGAGTACGTGTTCTCCGTCTTGTTTCCCGATTTGGGACTGGGCAGATAAGTATTCAGACGTCTCTTGAAGATTATTCGCCATGTGGAGTACGTCTTGTTGCCGTGACGTGATATCGGCTGCAATCTTTGAGACGCCGATGACGTTCTGGTGGGCATCATCGAAGATCGGCATGTAGGTCGCCTCTAGCCAGACACTATGACCATCAGCGGCACGTCGTTCAATCTTGTCGTGATAACTCAACCCTTGCATGAGCTTACGCCAAAACAGGTCGTATTGGGGACTGTTCGCGAACTCGGGCAAGCAAAGATCACGATGGGGGCGTCCCATCAGTTCCTTGACTTCGTACCCCATCGTTTTGGCAAAAATCTCATTGACGTAGGCGACACGGCGATTTTCATCAAAGCGAATGATGGCCAGATTGTTTTCGATTGCCCGAACGACGTGCGTGTCGGTGACATGGGTCGTACTAGAGTGCAGTTGCATCCTAACATCCTCCCTATATCAGTTGATTTGTTTGTATTAGGATACCCGATAACTGTCAAAATAAGTATATGATTGTAGCAAAATAAAAAGACCACTTCCAAATGGAAGGGTCAAGGTGTGAGTGTCGCCATGCTTTCATGTAAGTACTCGCCAATCGTGCGCTCGATGTCGCTCTCTGAACGCTCGAGGGCAAGGGAGAGCTCTTTCACCAAAATCGTTTTGGCATTCTCTAAAATTTTACGATCTTGTTCGTATAGCTTTTTGTTCGCTTGAAGCGCCTCGATTTGTCGACGGCTCAATGTATTGACCACTTGGGCAATCTCGTGACGGTTTCCTGAATGCACGACATTCAAAAATTCACGATTGCGGTTGTTGGAATGCGGATTCCATTCCACGCCAGGCGAGCGGAACGACTCTAAAATCTCTGATGCCTCGTCTGCTTCCAGTAACGTCAACATCATCACGTTGTCATTATCGACAGGAATGCTGATTTGCAACTTTTGTGAGTTGTTGATGGGGTGAAGCGTATAGTACGATTTCGTCTCTCCTGCGACCGTTTTGTCCGAAATGTCGTCGATGCGACATACGCCATGGGTCGAGTAGATGATTAAGTCTCCAGTTTTAAACAAGTCGATCACCTCTTCCTTACCTATAAGCATAGTCATTCAGAAGATGAAATGTCAACTCGGTTGACGTTTTGGGTCATGTATGCATATGAAAAACCGTGTCACCATCAAGCTGACACGGTCATAGTTTCCAATCCAAGCGTAGAATGGTTTTCAGTTGTTCAAACGCCTCTTGGCCGATGCTTTCTTGGATCCGTTGCTCAAGTTGTGCTTTGAGCGTCTCGTTTTGCTCATAACAAGTGTGACCGAGCGAGGTCAACTCGATACATTTGTCTTTTCGATTTTGTGGATGGTCTGTCACGAGAACGAGCGCTTTACTTTCGAGGTTCTTGATCAGTTTATGAATCGCTTGTCGAGAAATATGGACACTGCGCGTAACCTCGGCAATCGTTCTTTTCGACTGATAAAGTGTCGCGAGAATATACCATTCCGAGTTCGAGAGTTGGATATCACTTTGTTCATTCCAAGATTGTTCACTCATACGTCGAACTTGATCATTGCGCTCTGACAACAAATCAAGTAGACGGGTTGACGTTGATGGAGTCAAATCAAGTCACTCCTCTTTCATTTCCGGCTTTTAGACGTTCCTAACTATACAAAAGCAACTATACCCCGTCAACGTCAATCTAGAACAAAACGGGGCACATGGCCCCGTTTTGATTAGCAGTGTTTATTTTTGAAGTCGATGACCATAGCGATACTGACGCGATCTCCAACTTTCAAACTCGTAACATCGTCTGCGATTTGAGATATGATCCCAATCCCTTCATGACCGAGCACACGTCCTTGGACATCACTGAAGTCACCCGCGGCGACGTGAAGGTCTGTGTGACACACGCCACAATACTCGACATCGACGAGCGCTTCGCCTGTTTATAATGGAAAGAACGGAATAAAAGTGTTTTATTTTTGAATAGCATTTGTCTGAAAGATGAACTTTTCTCACACAAAGATTTAGGGGAATAGAGATAGAGAAAGTAGACGAAAGGAGTGTTATTTATATGACACGAACAGCGTTATTTCACGCATATAAATCAAAGATTTTGCAGCTATCAAATTTAGAAGAAGAGACGTTGAAAAATGAAGACTTTTTGTTAGACCGTGATGAAAAGAAACAACTTGAGATCTATTACGCACCGTTCGAATACATCAATCCGGATGCGAAAGTCGTCATCGCGGGAATCACGCCAGGCTTGTATCAGATGCGTCAGTCGTTTGAGGCGATTCGTGACATGAAGGATGCGACAGACGAAGAGGCGCTTCGAGCCGTCAAACAGCGTGGCAGTTTTTCCGGTCCGATTCGAAAGAACTTAGTGACGATGCTGGACGATTTGGAGTTACATCATCATCTAGGGATCGAATCCTCCCTCGATTTATTTGGATCAGCGAACCATCTCGTTCAAAATACAGCGGTTCTTCCTTATCCTGTCTTCTATAAAGGCAAGAACTATAACGGATCGAGCCCGGATATGATTCGAACGGAGCTGTTTCGACCATACGTAGAAGGAGTCTTTGCAGAAGAGATGGTCCATCTTCAAAATGCGCTCATCTTACCGATGGGCGTGAACGTGAGGCGAGCCGTGGAATTATTGGTTGAGCGAGGTATTTTGGATCAGGAACGCGTTTTGAGCGGTTTTCCGCATCCATCTGGTGGTAATGGGCATCGCCATCGCATCTTCGCTGAAAATCGAGACGCCATGAAACAACACATTGCTGAACATTTCAAACGACATCCACTCTGAAGCGCACTGCGGTTCTTTTCATGTGAGCACATGAACTGACATCGACTCTTTATTTCGCTAAAATGATACACGGTTGACTCACTCACGAGATGTAGAAAGGATGTCTGCCATGATCACATTGTCGTCCGTCCATAAACGGTATGGACAAGAAATAGCCGTCCGCGATGTATCGCTTCATATTCGAAAAGGGGAGATTTACGGCATCATCGGCGCGAGCGGTGCCGGGAAGTCGACGCTTCTTCGATTGATGAATTTGTTGGAGAAACCGGATGCTGGGAGCGTCACGATCGATGGCGACCAGTTGACCGAACTCTCTAACCGGGAACTACGCAAGAAGCGACATCGGATCGGTATGATTTTTCAACAATTTAATCTTGTTGCGAATAAGAACGTCTTTGATAACGTCCTCGATTCACTGAAGCTTGCCAAACGGCCGAAATCATCATGGGAGACACGCGTGATGGAATGTCTCCGGTTCGTTGGACTCGAAGCGTATCGCGATAAATATCCTTCCCAGTTGAGTGGAGGGCAGAAGCAACGTGTCGCGATCGCAAGGGCACTCGCGAGTGAACCGAGCGTACTCCTCTGCGATGAGCCGACCTCTTCTCTCGACCCGAATACGACCGTAGAAGTGCTGCGTGTCCTCGAGTCGGTCAATGAACAACTCGGTGTCACCGTCGTTCTCGTCACGCATGAGATGGATGTCATCCGTCAAATCTGTCATCGCGTCACCGTCATGGCAGACGGATCCGTTCATGAGACGATTGAGAGGGAGCCGACAGGGGTGATCGCCATCGATCAGAATCCAAGTTGGTTCGTCGGACAGTTGCGAGAGGAAGGTGAAGCGAATGCCTGAAATCTTGGTGCGCTACCAATCAGAGATTTGGCAGTCCATTGCCGAGACGTTCATGATGGTCGGGGTATCGATTCTCGCCGCGATTCTAGTCGGATTGCCGCTAGGCACGTGGCTTTACCTTTCGCGTAAAGGACAATTGTTAGAGAATCAAATCGTCTTCTCCGTCCTTAACCTGGTCGTGAACATCGTCCGGTCTTTCCCGTTCTTGTTACTCGTCGTGTTTTTGATTCCATTTACACGACTCATTATTGGGACTGCCATCGGAACAGCTGCAGCGACCGTGCCGCTCTCCATCATTGCCATTGCGCACTATGCGCGACTCGTCGAACAGTCACTGATTGATGTCCCACGCGGCGTGATCGAAGCGGCACTCTCGATGGGCGCATCGGTGAAAGACATCATCTTTAAGTTTCTTTATGTGGAAGCCCGGTCCGGTCTCGTCCTCGGATTGACCACATCCATCATCAGTTTTATCTCATACTCGACGATTATGGGAGTCGTCGGGGGTGGTGGCATCGGTGACTTTGCCATCCGTTATGGATATCAACAGTTTCAGACAGAACTCATGCTCTATATGATTCTCATCATGCTCGTCTTCGTACAGTTGATTCAATTCACGGGCACGACCGTGGCGCGAATCATCGACAAACGTTAAACAGAAAGTAGGAAATGAATATGAAAAAATTGATGGCACTTCTGGCCTCACTCACACTCGTCCTCGCAGCATGTGGGAACGATACAGAACCACAAACGGAACAGGCAAATGAACCACAGACATTGAAAGTCGCATCACTCATCCCACCGATGACAGATATGCTTGAAATCGCGAAAGAACAGCTCGCGGAAGACGACATCGAACTCGAAATCGTTGTTCTCGGAGACAATGTTCAACCGAACTCGGCACTTGCGGCGAAAGAAGTCGATGCGAACTTCTTCCAACACGTTCCGTACATGGAAGAGTTCAACCGCAGCAACGATGCGAATCTCGTTCCAATCGAACCGATTTATTTCGCAAACTATGGTGTATACGCAAAAAACTATGACAAGATGGAAGACATTCCGGAAGGCGCAACGATTGCGATCGCCAACGACGTATCGAACATCGACCGTTCGCTCTCCCTTCTCGCACAACATGATGTGATCGAGCTTGGAGAGAAGGAGGGCACGTACTATACACAAGCCGATATCACATCGAACCCGAAAAACTTCAAGTTTGAAGAAGTCGACTTGTTGATGCTTGCGCGCGCGTACGATGATGTCGATGCGGTCTTGATGACACCGGCTTACGCGGCACCGCTCGGTTTGACACCGAAGAGTGACGCACTCTTAACAGAGGGTGTCGAGAACGATTTCGCCATTACCCTTGTCGCACGTGAAGACAATCAGGATGACGAAGCGATCCAAAAACTCGGCGAAGCGCTCACAAGTGACGAAGTCCGTGCGTTCTTGCAAGAAAACTATGATGAAACGGCCATTCCGGCGTTTTAATTAATTCCGTAGTCAACGTAAGATATCTTGTTCAAACGAAGCAATGACTTGTTGCACCACGCGTAGATAGTCTTGGTCAGATTGAGCTGACTCGTAAAAGAACCAAATACCGTCTTCATCTGAAGAATGACTGCCCAGCCTTCGTCGTGCGTCGACGTCGATATCATGGGCGGTCATTTTTTGTGGGCTAATTTGTTCTCCCCAATATGTTTGAAAGCCAGTGGGCGGAGCTTGAGCCAATTCGACGATGAACGAGCCACCATGCCGATTGAATTGAAAGGTGACTAAATCAATTCGGTCAGATTGCATGCGCCGAAAGTGAGGAAACGATCCTTGGAATTGATGTGACCGCAAATAAGGAACGACTTCCCGTTTCAAGAAGGCAATCATGTCTTTTCGTTGTTGGGATAGCATGAGAATCTCCTTTAAGTAGTTTAGTTAGAATATATACAAAAATCGAATTGAGCGCATGCTCAACCCGATTTAATTAGTACTCTTCGTATTCTCGCGGGTCTTGGTCATCGATGCAACCATCCTGCTTCGTCAACGCATTGAGCGTCTCCATCTCTTCATCCGTCAATTCGAAGTTGAAGACGTCGAGATTCTCTTTTTGGTGCAACTCGCTAGACGAGCGGGCGAGCGGGATGACACCAAGTTGCACGTGCCAACGCAAGATGACTTGAGACACGCTCTTTCCTTTTTGTTTGGCGAGCTCGGTGATCTTTTCGTCATGGATGACCGTGCGGGCGCGACTGAGCGGGCTCCACGCTTCTGTGATGATGCCGCGTTCTTTATCGGCTTTCCGCTGTTCGACTTGAGAGAAGTACGGGTGTAACTCGATTTGGTTAATGACCGGTGTTTCTCCCGTTTCTTCAATCAAGCGGTCAAGGTGCTCCGGCATGAAGTTCGATACCCCAATAGAGCGGATCCATCCGTTTTTCTTCGCTTGAATCAAGGCACGCCATGCCTCAACGTACTTGTCTTGTTTCGGGTTTGGCCAATGCAAGAGGAACAAATCCCAATAGTCGAGGTTCGCTCGATATAGGGACTCTCGAATCATCTCGAGCGCCTGATCGTAGTCATAATATTGCGCGCGCAGTTTCGATGTTAAGAAAAGTTGTTCACGCGGGATGCCGGATTGGCGAACCGCTTCACCGACCGCGCCTTCATTATCGTAGCGAATCGCCGAATCGATGAGTCGATATCCGTTCCGGATGGCGCACGTGATGGCGTCGACCCCTGCTTCACCTTTTAAATAAACCGTCCCGAGTCCGATGGCCGGAATCTCATAACCGTCATGTAGCTTGATTGTTGGAATACCCATCAAATGCCTCCCCATTCAAAATCCGTTCTCTTCTCCGCTATTCCACTTTCCTTGGAAATGAAACGTTTGAATGTGAGGTCAACGTCGAAACGCTTTGATCAAACCTTCTGCTAAATCGAGAATACACACGATGATGATGGTGAGTAAGACACTCCAGACGCCCCAACGACTGATTGTTTCAAGGTCGGCGTTGATTTGCTCAGCAATCAACGGGAGCGCTTCGGTCGAAATTAGATCGGGTTGCAGCATAATGAGCGCTGTGACGACAATCCATACGATATTGAAGAGCGCGTTCCATAAGGCGAGCGGCTTTGTCCAATGTCGAACCATCCATTTGTAAATGGCGATGGCGATCCCAAAGGCGGCCAGGGCGATGACAAACGGGAAGAATTGATCCAAGACCGACGCATTGAGTAGCGGATAGGATCCACTATCTGTGACAACACGAATCAACTGCTCGGCGTTGACATACAATACGACCATCAGAACGGTGGCGATAAAGTCAAACAAAATCGAACCAAAATAAATCGAGGTCGAACGTGGTTTTACCTTCTTGAGTTGCTCAGGTTTCCAACTAGAGAAAGGCACTTCACCCTCAGGTACAGCACGTTCAATGATGAAGAACGTGAGGGTGATCCAGAATAGCGTCTGAACGACGACATTGAAGATAGCCGCACCAGTTTGAAGGAATGCTTGAATCAAGAATTGACTCCAAGACGTGTCGTCGATGGGATTGGTCAAATAACCGATGATCGAGAGAATGGTGACAACCGTGACGGCAATCGGTAAGACGATTTTAATGATGTTCACGTACTGTGTGAAGAGAGCAGGACCGATGAGATAAAGTGGTCGGTTCGCGTAGCGAGCAGCGAGGATTTGAGGGTCGCCGAGTTGGCGCAATGCTTCAAATAAAGCCGCTTCAGACGAGTCATTTCCAGTCATGTCATCAATGGTCGATTCCAATTCGAGTGCGACGTCTTGCCGCATCGACTCTGGGATTCGAGAGGTGACTTCATCGATATACACATCACGAAGATTCATGATCGTTTCCTCCTTCAATTAGACGGGTCAATGTTTTCGACATGTTCATCCATTCCACGTACAACTCATTCAAAATATCCATTCCGTCTGGGCTGAGCACATAGTACTTGCGAGGTCGACTCTCCGTCGTGTCCCAGGAACTCGTGACGAGTCCTTGTTTTTCCAGTCGACGCAAGAGCGGGTAAAGCGTACTTTGATCAATGTTGATATCGGCATCTAGCAGTGCTTGAACGAGAGAATAGCCGTATTGGGGTGTCTTCAACTGACTGAGCACCGCAATCGTCAACGTGCCGCGCCGCAACTCCGTCACCAACGAGGCTTTTACATCAGACATTTTTTCGCCTCCTTCATTCGTTTATCTTTATACTATATATCATACACTATAAGTTATCATACATCAATGTGAATAAAAAACGTTGAGTCATTTCCTGATTTTGGGATAATAAAGAGGAGGTGATGTTGATGAAGTGGTGGTGGATGGTTGGCGGTGTGGTGATCGCCAGTTTATTGACGATCAATGCACAATGGTATGGGAATGCGGCGACGTTTGGGGTACCGATTGGCTGGATCATCATGCTGCTAGTCTTGGCACAGTTTCGAAAGCCGACATCGACTCCGTGGGCGGTGTCGGTCGGAGTGATGAGTATTGTGGTGGCGATTTTGCTCTCGATTCCGAACTACTCGTTAGCTGAGGCAGAAGAGACGTTGAACAAAACGTACAATGACGTGACGTACATGGAGAGCGTTCCGACGACCGGAGGAGAATGGAATCCATTCTCTCCTCGAGTGGGCTATCGATTTGAGACGGGGAGCGGAGACTCGATTTTATTCATCCCGGACTCGGGGAAGACGTTTGAACTGTAAAAAAGACTCGCTCTCATGATAGAGGGCGAGTCTTTGTGTTAGTTGCGAATCATGTAGTCGAAGGCGCCGAGTGCGGCTGTCGCACCAGAACCCATCGAGATGATGATTTGTTTGTAGGCGCTGTTCGTGCAGTCTCCCGCTGCGAAAACACCTGGGACGTTCGTTGCGCCATGACGGTCGACGACGATTTCCCCGAAGTTGTTGCGTTCGACCGAGTCGAGCCAGTCCGTGTTCGGGACGAGACCGATTTGGACGAAGACGCCTTCTAATTCGACATGATGTGACTCGTTCGTCTCACGAGACACATACGAGATGCCGTTCACTTTGTCCGTACCCGTGATTTCTGTCGTCTGAGCGTTCGTGATGACAGTCACGTTCGGGAGGCTGTGGAGACGGTCTTGTAGCACTTGGTCGGCCTTGAGTTCAGGAGCGAACTCGAGCACCGTTACGTGCTTGACAATCCCTGCGAGGTCGATAGCTGCTTCAATCCCGGAGTTACCGCCACCGATGACCGCGACACGTTTCCCTTCAAAGAGAGGACCGTCACAGTGCGGGCAGTAAGCGACCCCTTTGTTTTTGAACTCCGCCTCACCTGGGACGTTGACGTTACGCCAGCGTGCACCAGTCGAGAGGATGACGCTCTTACTCTTCAAGACTGCGCCGTTCTCGAGTTCGATCTCGACGAGGTCCTTTTTCTCAAGACGCTTCGCGCGTTGGAGGTTCATGACGTCGATGCCGTACTCTTTGACGTGCTCTTCAAGACTTGCGACAAGCTTTGGACCTTCTGTATAAGCGGTACCGATGAAGTTCTCAATCCCCATCGTGTCCATCACTTGGCCACCGAAGCGCTCCGCAATGATTCCGGTACGGATTCCTTTACGAGCCGCATATACGGCCGCACTCGCACCAGCTGGACCGCCACCGACGACGAGGACGTCGTACGGGTCTTTGTCCGAGAATGCAGAGGCGTCAGGACCTGTACCGAGTTTCGCCAAGATTTCTTCGAGTGACATCCGACCGTTACCGAACGATTCTCCGTTTAAGAAGACCGTCGGGACAGCCATGATCTCTTTTGCTTCCACTTCATCCTTGAACGCGGCTCCATCGATCATCGTGTGCGTGATGTTCGGATTGAGGACGCTCATGACGTTTAGCGCTTGCACGACGTCAGGACAGTTGTGGCAGCTGAGACTGATGTACGACTCGAAGTGATATGTGCCTTCGATATTTTGAATTTGTTTGATTGTATCCGCATCGACTTTCGGCGCGCGCCCGCTCACTTGGAGGAGGGCGAGGACAAGTGATGTGAACTCATGTCCGAGTGGAATCCCCGCGAAGACGATTCCTGTCTCTTCGGATGGACGATTCACGCTGAAGCTCGGTGTACGCTCGAGCGTCGCGCGTTCGACCGAGATGCGTGATGACATGCTGGCGAGTTCGTTGACGAGCTCGAGCATCTCGTTTGAGACTTTGTCTTCCCCAGCGCTTACACGGAGGACGACATCGCCCTCCATGAGCTGAAGATATTGGTCGAGCTGTTGTTTAATCGCTGCTTCTAACATGCAATCGCTCCTTACAATTTACCGACGAGGTCAAGGCTTGGGCGGAGTGTTTCAGAACCCTCTTCCCATTTCGCTGGGCAGACTTCGCCTGGATTGTTGCGTACGTATTGTGCTGCTTTGACTTTGTTGACGAGCGTGCTCGCGTCACGGCCGATGCCGCCAGCGTTGATCTCGACAGTTTGGATGACACCGTCTGGGTCGATGATGAACGTACCACGGTCTGCGAGGCCGTCTTCTTCGTTCAAGACGTCGAAGTTGCGTGAGATGACGTGTGATGGGTCACCGATCATGATGTACTCGATCTTTCCGATTTTCTCAGATGTTTCGTGCCAAGCTTTATGTGTGAAGTGTGTGTCTGTTGAAACAGAGTATACTTCTACACCGAGGTTTTTAAGTGTAGCGTACTCGTTTTGAAGGTCTTCAAGTTCAGTTGGGCAGACGAATGTGAAGTCAGCTGGGTAGAAGCAAACAACGCTCCATTTACCTTTGAGGTCGTTCTCTGTAACTTCGAGGAATTCACCTGTTTGGAATGCTTGTGCTTTGAATGGTAGTACTTCTTTGCCGATTAATGACATGGGTTATGTCCTCCTTGTTTTTTACTCTAGCGTTTCTATCTCGACTAGAATAATTATAATGTAATACTAACTTCATATAACGAGCTGGAATTGTCAAGGCGTTTGCATGCTTGGAAATGTGTTGAAATAACTCATAATTATTTATGATTAGCTTAATATCAATGAAGAAAACGATTACAATGAGGTTGTATTTTCTTTCGACAAGTAGTATCTTTACAAAATATTAAATGAGTCACAAACTTGTTTGAAAGATGGAGAGCAGATCGTGATTATCATTTACAGACAGGGGATTTATGATGAAATATAGAGTCCATTCTCATCGATTCGGTGAGACGATATTGAAGAACGATGAAGAGTTCAAGGAGATTTGGACAGAGATTCATGACATCATTCAGTCAATCAGCGACGACGACATCATCAAAACATTTAATGAAAAATATGCTAAAAAGAACAAGAGTCTATCAAAGGCTTTGAATGAACTATTCAGACTGGAGTTTTTGAGAAGAGGATGGATGAGCGAGAGTCCGATTTTTCAGGATCGTGACTATTCGGAGAATGTGTGGCGTCTTGATTTCGCTAAAGACAATATCTCACTAGAAGTCGGATTCAACCATGCAGGTACAATCGCTTGGAACTTATTGAAACCGGTCATCGCAAGCGAACTGAACCATGTCGAAAAGGCAATTCAAACACGGATTGGGGTCATCATCTGTGCGACTCAGCGTTTGCAGAGAGCCGGCAACTTCGATGGAGCCATTGGGACGTATGAGAAATATGTGCACCATTTGAAGCCGTTAAACACGCAACTCACCGTACCGATCGTCATTATCGGACTTGAAGCACCTGATACATTCAAAATCGTTGAATATTTAAATGAAAAAGGCGAAAAAAGAGGTCGCGTAGAGGAATTCTACGCGAACCTGCTTGTCGATGAAACGACTGAGAACTATCATGAACCGATGTTCGATGAAGATTTAGACTGATGTACTTTTAATCTCAGCCACTTCGTATGTGTCGGTTTTGCTTGGCCATATCAACAAAATGTGTGATTGTATAAATCACATGATCGAAATCATCATTGACCTGGTGTTCCCAAAATCGAAGGATGATCCAACCTTCCTCTACATAATGTTGTGTGACGTCGGCATCGCGTTCGATGTTACGTCCGATCTTTTGACGCCAAAAATCGGCATTCGTCTTCGGCAATTTGAAGTGGAGGGGACAGCCGTGCCAATAGCAAGAATCCAGAAATACGACGATGCGTAATCCCGGGAACGAGATGTCGGGCGTCCCGTAAAGTTTGCGATTGTTTTTGCGGTACCGATATCCGGCCGCCCACAGCGCTTTTCTGACTTTGACTTCCATCTTCGTATCTTTCCCACGGTTTCCGCTCATCGTCTTGAACACGGCTGGACTCGATGCTTTCGGTACGTTTCTGGCCATACCTCTCACCTCCCTCTACTAGGAAGATTCCACTGTAGGGGGAGAAGTACTCATGTTAAGCGTCTAGAATCTGCTGAATGTAGTTTCGATCTAACCAAAACGCCTGCTTTGTGATCCATTGTCCATCGGGGAGGCGGACTTTGTCATCTCCATCCGCACCTTTTGAACGTACATGTGCGACTCGGTTGAATTTTGGTCCGGGCAGGTTATTCTTTACTCTATTTTTCATAGGTATCAGCTCAACCCCTTCTCTGACGATTTTTCGAGCCTCGGACCACATCTCATATAGTTCGCCATCGATTGTCTCGAGTGGCATGTTCCAGAGTCGAATGCCTACAAAGCGAGGGATTCGCTTTTTCTTCGGGACGTATTCTTCGTCATATTGAAATTCTAAGAAAAGATATTTCTGTTCTGCGAATGTGTCATATAGGTCTGAATCTTCCCAGTCGCTTTGGCATAGGTTTTCAAAATTGACCTTGCCGAACGACATATGTTCGCGAATCTTTCCGTCAGGTTCGCGTGCGACCGTTTTGAACTTGATGTTTGCCTTCGCAAATTCTTCGATACCGGAAAGATCTGTCTTTTGCACTCCTAACAGTTTGGCCATGACATGAGGAATCATCGCCTTGTTTCTAGGGTTGTATGGAACTTTCGTTTCTTCACATAAATCAATCAGTGTCTTGCCATAGTGTGCTGAGAGTCGGGTTTCGAGAAGTTCCTCGATAGACATTTCGTTTAACTCACCTTGGTTCGCGATAGATTCCATTAGTTCCGGTGTTAAATATTTTCGAACCAATCCGGACATATAGGATGCTTTCAAAGAGAAGGCACGCGGTTTGGCAGGTTCATCTGAGAAGGGTTGAGCACGTACAATCGAACCGTTCGCCCCTTTTGTACAGGCGGACAGATACATCGTATCTGCCTCCGAAATGAGATGAGCCTCTCCACTCTTGATTTTGGTAACGATTGTTTCCCAATCTTGTCGCATCACGGCTAAATCTTCCTCCGAGAACTCGTTTAAGAAGGCCTTATAGATACGGTAGTCATCCATTGGAATCTCAGGCTCATATTGATAGAGCATGATGAGCATACTTGTGGCTTTCGATAAAAAGCTTGAAGTTTCAAACGAGTATCTATGCTCGCTATGGTAATCAATCATATTCAAGACGAGTCGTTCTTTTGAAGAATATGTACCATTTTTGTTTTTCTTGAAAGGAGTGACCTTTAACTCGATACCAAGTTCCTCAAAGTCTGGTCGGGCATCTGAATTGATTGGGTATCCGAAGTGGCTCTCTTCAATGATGTGACCGAGTGATCCCTTGGAACGAACATTTTTAATCCGTCCGGTCGTATCAATCTCGCCGAATGTCTTGCCCTCAGCCTCTCTTGCCTTATCCATTAATTCTTGAATCGTTTCGTAACGCAATCGAATACCTCCTATAAATTTACATATGTAAGATGAGTATAACGTAGTTGTTGATCCCATTCACCTTTTCTGTTAAACTAATTTCATCGAGCTAGTTCGGTTGTGATAGGACCTAAAATAGCGTAAATTTAAGATAGAAAATACGAAAGGGTGTTCCCATTGATTAAAGTAGTTGAGTTATTTGCCGGTGTAGGAGGTTTCCGCATCGCGCTTGAAGGAATCAAAGATGTGAATGCCGAGCCTACATCTGACAAATTCGATGTGGTTTGGGGCAATCAGTGGGAGCCGGCGACGAAGGTACAACCGGCCTTTGATTGCTATGCTGAACGTTTTAAAGGGCGTGGCCAACACGTAAATGAGGATATCGCGCTGTCATGGATGGAAGCAGGACCACACCATTTACTTGTGGGGGGCTTCCCGTGCCAAGACTATAGCGTGTCACGTAGCTTGAAGAATGAGCAAGGGATTCAAGGGAAGAAGGGTGTCTTGTTCTGGGAAATCATGAATATCATCGAACAGGAAAAGCCGCCTTACGTCTTACTCGAGAATGTCGATCGCCTAATGAAGTCACCTGCGAAGCAAAGAGGGCGTGACTTCAGTGTCATGCTTCGTGCGTTTGCCGATCAAGGATATACGGTCGAGTGGCGGGTTATCAATGCAGCAGACTATGGGTTTGCGCAACGCCGCCGCCGCATCTTCATCTTTGCGACGCGAGCAGATTTGAAGCATTCAACCCGAGCGGGGAAAGCGAACCCTGAGCAGTGGTTGTTGAAAGACGGATTCTTTGCACCGACTTTCCCGGTCATGGAGATGACGAGCGAGAAGCATCCAGGTTCGACGTTCGAGTTGCCGAAAGACATCGTTGAAATCTCGGACACATTCTCTGCGACTTATCGAAATGCGGGTGTCATGACGGGGGATCAAGTGACGACGCTTGAGACGCTCCCGGTTCGCGAAACACCTAAGACGCTCGGTCAAGTCGTTCGAGAGGTCTATGAGCAGTTTGGTCCTGCTCCGGAACACTATTATCTGGATACAGAGAAGGTTAAAAAATCTGGACGTACGGAAAAAGAGGAATTGGCTTACATGAAGGGGCCGAAAAAAATCGAACGTACTTCTGCGAGCGGTCACGTCTATGTCTATGCTGAAGGAGGCATGTCCTATCCGGATTCGCTAGACCTTCCAGGTAGAACGATGTTGACGAGCGAAGGAACGTGCAACCGTTCAAGCCATGTCATCGAAGATCCGCATACGAAGAAATTGCGCTATTTGCGTCCAGAAGAATGTGAAGGATTGAATGGCTTCCCATACGGATGGACCGCGACCATGACAGACCGCAAGCGATATTTCACGATGGGGAATGCTCTCGTCGTCGGGTTGATTGAGCGGATGGGCCATCGAATTGCGGAGATTCATGAACAAGAGGATGAGCAGAGCTTGTTGCATGAAGTGAAACAGATGCAGTTGCTGGGGACGTACAATAACTTTAAATGATAAATAAAGACTGTAGACAAATTACGAAGCTACAGTCTTTTTTGTTTGAGCAAACAAGGCTATAAGGTTCGCGAACTCTTGTGTAATCATTTCTTGACCATCAGTCAATCCCACCTACAATATACAGATAGTGTAAAAAGAATATGAAAGAGCAGATTATTACATTTGGAGTTCGAGAAACGTTATTGAGGCTACTATTTACTTTGCAATGCGGGAATAAATGATAGACCGAACAAACTTCTCATAAAATACCGGAATAGATTTTCTGTCCTATACCTAGTGAGACGTGAGATGAGGATTAAACATTTGTTTAAAAATGAAGGGAAATCAAATTGAGAACAGAAATCAATGTCGAGAAGTTTGAGTAATTTGTGAAATTTGATTTACTTATTATACGATTTGTCTTTGAAATAATTTAAGAAAAGTTGTGTCAAGTCACCCAGTTTGTCATATGGATGAAAGGAAGCCTAAACGACCTATGAGAAATGAATCTGATTTTCATCTTATCGATTTGAAGCCCTCTTACTACACGAGTCAGACGGACATAGCGCGTAACTTCTATGAGCCTATCCTATCGGCGGCCATTTCTTACAATCGCGTGAGCGGGTATTTCAGCGGGAAGGCGCTCTCACACTATACGAGGGGCATCCAGGGTCTGATTGAGAACGGTGGACGCATGCGCCTCATCATCTCCGAGGAAATATCAGAGGAAGATTTCAATAATATTAACAAGGGATATCAGATGAGGGAATCACTGGAGCAGGACCTGCTGGACCGGCTCGGGGAACGACTGTCGCTCCGAGATGAAATGAACTTCGCGAATCTGGCCTACCTCATCGCGAACGGTTATGCAGACATACGGGTCGGGTTCATCAAATCCGGGCTGTTCCATTCTAAGTTCGGGCTCGTAGAGGACGCCGTGGGAAACATCATCTATTTTACGGGTTCCAACAACGAGACGAGGGCGGCTATCGAACACAACTATGAGTCGTTCGACGTCACAGGCTCCTGGCTCTGCTCGGACTTTGACAGACAAAAGATAGACAAGGCAATCGATGAGTTTGATGCATTGTGGGAGGACAAATCAGGCGGTTATGGCATTAGGGTAAAGTCCTTCGAGGAACTGGTACTTAAAAAAATTTTGAGACGTGACAGGGGGAGGATTATCTTGGACAAGGAGATGTTATTGGATGACGTGCTCGTATTGACAATCGACAAAGGGGTGCTCGTCGTCCATGATCGTGTTGAACCAGGAAAGATACGGCCGAACGAGCGCACGTTCACGAGTAAGCTCGTGCCGTTCTGTAAGAACGAAGGGTATCCGCATTTCCGTGACGACCTGACCTATGTCGAAATCAAGACGGTCATCCGTCATCTCGAGCGCCTCGGAGGTCGCCGGGACTTCGAGGTCGTCGTGACCGAACAGTTGCGCCAACATCTAGGTGATCAGGAGTATATGATTGAGGAGCGAGCGGAGTATGCGCGACTGCTTAAGTCACTCGACGAGAAGGTGAGCACGAAGTTCGAGGCGTTCGCTGAAGTGGTGGACCGTGAACTTGTCCGAAGCTTGCGAGAGATGCAGATGCGTTCGGCCTTCTATATGGTGGAGATGAAGAAGGCCGCCAACTTCTCTGTCCCAGGTGCAGGGAAAACCTCGATGGTCTATGGGGCATACGCCTTCCTCTCGTCAGAGGAACAACAGAAGGTGGAGCGGCTGGTCGTCATCGGACCGAAAAATACCTTCATCTCGTGGAAAGATGAGTTCAAGGCCAATTTTGGGGAGAAACGGGACATGAGAGTGCTCGACATTCATGAATCAGTGGCTCCACTGCTTTCCTTGAAAACTGATGCGCATCTTTATAATCTAATCCTGATTAACTATGAGTCGCTCGGCAAGTATGAGCGAGTCCTCATGGATGTTATTGACTCGAAGACAATGCTCGTGTATGACGAGGTGCACAAGATTAAAGGATTAAGTAGCGTGCGCGCGAAAGCCGCCAAGTCGATTGCGCCATACGCAGGATACAAATTTGTCCTGACCGGGACGCCTATACCGAACACGTATGCAGACATCTACAACTTCTTGAATATCCTTTATGGCGAGGAATATAAATCATTCTTCAATTTCAAACCCCATGAGTTGAAGGAACCGAGCGAGACGAAGGTTCAGGAGGTGAACAGGAAACTTGCACCATTCTTTTGGCGAACGAACAAGCGAGAGCTCGGAGTACCACCTGCAGATGCCGATCTAATTTACAAGATTGTCGCCGATGACACGGAGCAAAGAATTATCAATCTTCTCTACCAAAAATATCGTGGTAATCCCTTCAGTCTGTATATTCGACTGATTCAGGCGGGTTCTAGACCTGAGCTCCTCCTACGCAACATCGATATCGTCGAAATGTTCGGCGAAGACAGGGACTCTATCCCACTCCTTGACGAGGAAGCGCCAGTACAGGTTACGTTGAATTCCGAAGAGGTGAATTTGCTCATGTCGGTCCGCGAGACCCGAAAATTCCGATGCGCCATCGAAACTGTCGCCACACTACGTGAGGAAGGCAAAACCGCCGTGGTCTGGTGTATGTTCGTTCATACAATCGACAGGGTACATGAGGAGCTCATGTCGCGAGGGATAAATTCGGCCGTCATATACGGAGGTACCCCGCAGGAGGAGCGGGAGCGGCTCATCAAGGCGTTCCAGAATCACGAGTTCGACGTTATCGTCACGAACCCCCACACACTGGCCGAGTCCGTTTCCCTCCACCATGTTTGCCATGATGCGGTCTACCTTGAATATTCGTTCAATCTGACTCATATGCTTCAATCGAGGGACCGTATCCATCGCCTCGGTCTCCCGCAAGGACAATACACTCGCTATCATTATATGATGCTCGAAGGACAACCCGACCAACAAAACACGGTGGATGAAAAGATATATATCCGATTGAAAGAAAAGGAAAAACAGATGATGGAGGCCATTGAGAATGGTGACCTCCGCCCCGAGCCGAATGTGGACTATGATGAAATAGTGGCCCTGTTCGATTAAGGTCGCATCAAACGAAGAAGGCTCTACCATAACGGTAGAGCCTTTTACCTGTCCTCGCAAAGAGGGAGAGTGCATCAGAATTTTGGTTGACCATAGCGAAAAAAGGATAGGGCAGGGCTGTCAATCGAACAAAAACAATAGTAAAATATAGGTAAAAGAGTTGTAGTGTTCTAAAATTAAGACCCTGTTCTATGATTTTCGGTATTGTATATAGAATCTTAGAGACGATTTTCACACGATTAATGATGAGAGGGGGATATATGTTGGACCATAAGAAAACTGGAGCGAGCGAATCGGGCACGTTCGACTATGAACAAGGTATATTTGGGATCATCGATCTTTTGGAGCGGTTCGACATCGAGGTCACACCAGCCGATGCCGTTGCTCTCCTGAAAAAAGGGATATTCATTGACGACCTTCTTTCAAAGAAAGGAAAATCGCTACCAGGTGTCCCGGTGAGTGTTAGACGTGCCTTGATTGTCCTTCAATCTGTGATGGGTGACAAGGAGATTAAAGATATGTGCAAGACGAGGACGCTGTATCATCTTCTCTTGCCAGAGACAGAGCTATTGGTCTCTGATATAAGATTGATGATGGAGGCGGGACTCACATATGAAGATCTCCAAGGGCTCGATTTCGAATCCTTCGAGGAAGTCACAGGTGGCGGAAGAAGACAGAGTGTGTATGGGCGAGTCATGAGGGCGTACAATATCTTCGAGGGATATAAGCTCGCATTGATTTCCGTATATGAGAACGTCACAAACGTTGATTCTATAAAAGAAGATAAGGTAGATACTAAGAAAGGGGATAAGACACATGCCGTTACGGCTACGGCAAGAAAAAAACACAGGAAAGGACTTGTCCATTTCTTTTATCAGACTATGTACGACCGACTCGCCGACGTTTTCTCAATCGAAGACATTATGAGCGAAATCGATAGCACTGGTTCTGAGGTCACGGACCTTCTCGAGGAGTTGTCAAACTCCACCTTTCTAACCCCGACACAGGATGGGCTCTTCAAAAAAAGGACGAGAATGCTCAAGTCGATTCTTTCGTCGGAACTACCATACATGGATTTGTTGAGGCAAAGGTTGGAGAAGGGACTCACTCCCCATGAGATTGCTCGCTTAAGTGGGATTCAGCCAAGATTTGTCATAAGGAAGTTGAGGGAGGCTCTCGACATGATTCCCGTCACGTCTGTAAAGGAAGGGAAAAGATATCTTAAGCGATTCGTTCGCTTCGATATACCAGAAGACATATTCGTGGAGGTGTTCGCCGAACCCCCCATGGTACATCGCTTCCTGGCATTGAAGGTTCGTATGGGGAGCGATGACGTCATGGACCTTTATAACAGGTTGGACGATGTCCAGCGGTACAGGTTCAGGTCATATCTCTCAGTCATCGTCGGACGTGACGGTAGCATCTCCCCTGCCACGAAGACGAACGTGTTTGAACATGTCCTTTGGCTACATCGTGATGACACAGCGAGACCTATCCGAAAGTGGAAAGATATTTATGATCGGTATATTCTCGAAGAGTTTGATGTGAGGACCGTCGACAGGCTGCTAGCAGACGTCAAATCACTTTCAGCCATCGCATCACGTTCGAACATCATCATACCGTCCGCTGGAAGACGTCTCCGATTCTATGACTGCTCGATGATGACGCAGAGACGCCTTCAGAAGTTAAGGGGACTGCTCCGGCTCGAGCCAGGATTCTACAGTACGGAACACATCTTCCGCCTCTCGCCTGACTTGATGGACGAACTCGACTGTAAGGACCACGAGGAACTGCATTATATCATCCGTAAGTATATCGAGATGTCGAACGTCACTCCTGGGCGCCAACCGGAAATCGCAATCGGGAAGATGGGGAAAACGGAATGGTTGAAAAAGATGATTAGACAGAACGCGCCAATTGGTTTAGATGCGTTCGTCATGCTCGTCCAGCGCCGTTTCGGCCTCTCTCCAATATCCGTGAAGCAGGTGCTCCGCCGTGAACTCCCAGACTATCTCGCGCCCGACGGGACAATAGGTCACAGCATGTCCTTGCTCACGAAGAGGGAGGCGGCGTGGTTCTCGAGGCGTCTCACCAAAGAAGTCTATACCCATGAAGAGCTGGAGCAGGCGTTCAATCATATCGAGAACTTTACTTCCCGTTACCTGAACAGCGGAGCACTCGAGAAGGTCGGATTCGTCAACCGTGGGGGACTCGTCGTCCGCGCGGGGTACCCGAGCGCGGAAGCCTATTTCCAGGAGCTCTTGACCCGTGAGGACTTCTTCAGTGTCCCTTCTTCACCTGCCTTCAAGACGGTCCCGTTCAAACGTGTCATCAAGAGGCTAGAGGACGGCCATGACATCTTCCGCTTCGACGACAATACCTATATCCATATCGCAAGACTGCGCAAGATTGGTATTAACAAGGGGATGGTCAGAGGGTTCATGCGACAGGTGGTCGATGCCGCCACAGGGGTGGGGACTGGCTACTTCACTTTCGCATCCATCCGTGAGTTTCTGGATTCCCCGATCCTCGAGCTCGGGCTAGAAGACATCTTCTTCGAGGGGCTGCTTCACACACAGCCGCGGCTCAGTTCCATCAGGACGGGCAACGGGGACATCTTCTACATCGGTCGCGACAAGAGGACGTTCGGCCGATTCTTGCTCGAGCTGCTGCCTGAGACGGACGGGGTCGATGTGAACACGATACGCGAGGAAATTTTAGAAACATATCATCTGGAGTTCGACAGGAACGCCATCGTCTCGAACGTTCGTGGGAGGGGTGGGTACTTCTCCCCGGACACAGGAAAACTTTACAGGGGCAAGGAGCTGTTCCTAAACAGTATATTCAAATCATGAGAAACAGTGGAGGGATAAGACATGATGGCAGAACCAAATACAGACAAAGTTAATTTGAGAGGACGAATCGGGAAGGACATCTCGAAGACGGAACAGAAGCGGAAGCTCACGCTCAAAGGGGAAACCCGCGTCTTCGACGTTTATCAGATCCCGCTCGAGCACCTAGTCTACAACAAGCGTAACGGACGCATCATCAGCTGGATGAACCGACTCGAGTCAGACGGGAAGGACATCGGTCTTCTCACCAAGGAGGAGTACAATGAACAGGTCGAGGACATGATTGTCCGCTCGAACACGGCCGCGCTTGAGAAGACGAAGAACAACATCAAGAACTTCGGACAACGAGTTGCCGGGGTCGTCCTGAACAACGGGACAATCGTGGACGGAAACCGTCGCTTCACCTGTCTGCGCCATTTGAAGAGGGACCATGGGATGGACGTCTTCTTCGAGGCCATCATCCTGGACCCGGCCGAAGGGCTCTCCGACATCGACATCAAACGGCTCGAGCTCAACCTTCAGCATGGCGAGGAGCGCCCCGTTGACTACAATCCAATCGACAACCTCGTGGATGTCTACAATGACATCGTCGTCAACAAGTACTTCACCGTTCAAGAGTATGCCTTGAACACGAACAAGAGACCGGCAGAGGTCAGAAAGATGGTCGACAAGGCAGAACTCATGGTCGAATACCTCGACTTTATCAATGCCAGCGGAAAATTCTACCTCGCCCGGGAGATGGACCTGGACGGCCCGCTCCAAGAGATGGTCGGCATCCTCAAAAAAGAGGAGGATGATGAGGAGGAGCACACGCGTGTGAAGGATGCCCTCTTCGCGGCACTCAGTGTCTCGAAGGACAAAGACCTCACCCGATACATCCGGAGGATTGGGAGTGACATCTTGAAGGGAGGGAACCGCGAGGACTTCCTAGAGGAGTTCGAAGATGTCGTGGACGATGTCCATGATACGTTCCAAGAAAAAGAGGGTATCGATCTGGACTCCTATCGTCAAGCAATCAAAGAGCTCGAGGGGACGAGGGATGAGGCCGCATCTATTGTTAGCCGTCGGGCCGAGGAGACGGCGATATTACGTGCGAAAATGAAGCCGCTAGATGCGATGAATACTGCTCTGAAGTCGCTTGAAACGATTGACATGGATCATGTTGGGAGATTCGATGGGAAGACGAAAGAAGAGTTTGTTCGACTCATGGTACAGATGAGAGAAAGATTGTCTGCCTATGAAGGAAGACTCTGAAATGAGATAAGGATTTTTGTTATACCACTGGCATAAATAAATGGAGCAAGAACTGTCAAACTAGTTGTGAGTTGACGGTTCTTGCTCTTTTAGCTTTTACAGACTCAATCTCAATACATAATTGTTATGTTTATTTTTCTGTTTTTTATAACGGAGTAATCACAAGGTTTGGTGTCATAAAGAACTTTCGTTGAGTTATGGTCACCGAATTGAGTCTTCGAAGAATATTCGATTTAGGTCTATAGAATAATAAAGGAAATTGATTTTTTTCGTCTACATGTTATTTAGCATTTCAAACTCTTTAGCTTGATTTCTGTTCTGCTTTTTCGATTGTAATCACTCCGCCATCAACGCACACACCGCATTCGAATACGCTACCGGATCTTCAATCGGTAACCCTTCAATGAGGAGGGCTTGTTGATACAAGAGGTCTGTATATTGTTTCGCTTTCGCTTCATCTTCTTTATACACACGTTGGAGTGTCTGGAAGATGGCGTGGTCGGCATTCACTTCGAGCACTTTCTCCGCTTTCATGCCGCCGCCGTTTGGCATCGCGTTCAAAATCTTCTCCATCTCGATTGAGACGTCACCCGCAACCGTCAAGCAAACCGGATGCGACTTGAGACGTGTCGAGGCACGCACTTCTTTGACGCGGTCTCCAAGCTCTTCTTTCATGAATGCGAACAAGTCTTGGTTGTCTTCGTTGAGCGATTTCGCTTCCGCGTCATCGAGACCGAGATCGCCGCTCGCGATCGATTTGAATTCTTTGTCTTCATACGACTGAAGCATCTTGATGGCGAACTCGTCGATCTCTTCTGTGAAGTAGAGGATCTCGTATCCTTCTTCTTTCAAACGTTCTGCTTGTGGCAAGAGGTCGATGCGATGAATAGATTCGCCTGTCGCATAGTAGATATACTTCTGATCTTCTTTCATCCGCTCGACGTACTCTTTGAGCGATACAAGTTTCTTCTCGTAAGAAGAATGGAAAAGAATCAAGTCTTTCAGTTCGTCTTTGGCTGCGCCGAACTGGTCATACACGCCGAACTTCAATTGGCGACCGAACGACTCATAGAACTTCTCATAGTCCTCACGCTCGTTTTGGAGCATCTTCTCAAGCATGCCTTTGATTTTCGACTTCACGTTCTTCGCAATCACGTGAAGTTGGCGGTCCTGCTGTAACATTTCACGGGAAATGTTGAGGGAGAGGTCTTCTGAGTCGACCATCCCTTTGACGAAGCCGAAGTAATCCGGCAAGAGGTCGGGTGACTTCTCCATGATCAACACGCCGTTCGAGTAGAGCTCGAGCCCTTTCTCGAATTCTTTCGTGTAATAATCGAATGGAACCGTTGACGGGATGTAGAGGATTGATTGATAACGAATCGTCCCGTCGACGTTCAAGTGAAGGTGCTTGAGTGGCTCATCAAAGCCGTAGCGTTTCTCGTGATAGAACGCCTTGTAATCTTCGTCAGTCAACTCGCTCTTACGCTTCCGCCAAATCGGCACCATGCTGTTAACGGTCTCTTCTTCCTTGTAATCCTCATACTCTTCTGAGTCCTCTTTTTGACGATGTTTCGTCACATCGAGTTTGATAGGGTAACGGATGAAGTCCGAATGCTTCTTGATGAGTGAGCGAATCTCGTATTCTTCAAGGAATGACGAATACGTATCATCTTCTGTGTCTGCCTTTAAGTGGAGCGTAATTTCTGTACCGATGTCCGCTTTGTCTGTCGGCTTGATCGAATAGCCGTCTGTGCCTTCTGACTCCCATACGTATCCTTGATCACTGTCAATCGAACGAGTCCGCACGGTCACACGGTCAGCGACCATGAACGCGGAATAGAACCCGACCCCGAATTGACCGATGAGGCTATGGTCTTCTTCCATCTTCGTCGCCTGTTTCATGGCGAGTGAACCGCTCTTTGCGATGATTCCGAGGTTTGTTTCGAGTTCTTCTTCTGTCATCCCAATCCCTGTATCGCGAATCGTGATCGTCCGTGCTTCTTTGTCGAGTTCAATTTTGATGAAGTAATCGTCTTTGTTGAACTCGATGCTTTCGTCTGAGAGGGCACGATAATACATCTTGTCGATGGCATCACTCGCGTTCGAGATGAGCTCACGCAGGAAGATGTCCTTATGTGTATAAATTGAGTGGACCATCAACTCTAAAATTCGTTTCGATTCCGTTTGAAACTGTTTCTTTGTCATGATCGTTCTCCTTTTGATGTCTATATTTTGGCACTCTGTATATAGGAGTGCTAACACTATTGATTATCCTAATTTTTAGGAAGATGTCAACCGAGATTGAAGAAAAGATTGACGAGGACGTAGGTTTCGCATATAGTTGAGTACATGCGATGAGCTGGTCTATGTAAGACGGCGGACATTCCCTTGAGGAGCACGTTGTGGAGCGTGGTCCGTCGCGGTAGACTTTCGAGAGCACCTCTAGTGAGAGGTGCTCATTTTTTATGTATACAACTAGCCTCCCTTCAAACGAAGGGAGGCTTTGCTTATGCTCGAATGGATGCGAGGAACATCTCTTTTAAAGCACGCAATTGTACGGCCGGTTCGATATCGTCCTCTAAATAACTGATGTGCGACTTCAACATGATGTTGTTGCCGAACGTCCCGAACGTATTGATGATTGTGACGACGGTCACCTTCACATCGATATCCGAGCGGAATGAACCGTCTCGTTTCCCATCTTCGATCAAGGGTTCGAGTGTCTGCATGATCTGTCGTTGAACGTCGATGTATGTCTCGATTCCAGGAAGAGGTGAGGCGACGAGCGATGCATAGCTCTCGAATGCCTCTCGGAAACGGGCATGGTTCGTCCGCTCCAACTGCATCTCGAAAAAGTGGTTCAAGATGATCTCGAGCCGTTCATAGGCGTTGCCTTCCTCATTCACAAACTGTTCAAATCGCTCGAGTGTCGGCTGTAGATTTTTGACGGCTGCCGCGACGATCAATTGATCTTTCTTCGGGAAGTAGCGAAACAGTGTCGCCACCCCAATCCCTGCCGCATCCGCGATGTCCTGCATCTGAACCTTCTCAAAGCCATTCTCTATAAATAAGCGTTCTGCCTCTTGGATAATCAGTTGAACTCGTTCTTCTTTGTTTTGTTGTCGTTTACTCAATTCCATCACCTCATTGTCTGTCCTTAGTATATCGTCTTCAAGCAGTTTCGTTGAGATTAATGTCATATCCAATTATTATTATGATAGTTAGACTATCATAATTTAATGAATGGAGCTGGGACAATGCGTTTACAGGGGAAAGTAGCGGTCATCACAGGAGCAGGAAGCGGTATGGGAGAGTCAACGGCACGTCTATTCGCCAAAGAAGGGGCAACAGTCGTCGCGACAGACATCAATGAACAAGGAGTAAACAATGTAGTCGAGTCGATTCGTGCACAAGGTGGGGAAGCCATCGCGGTGAAACATGACGTGACATCACGCTCGAGCTGGGAGGATGTATTCGCGGAAGTGGAAGCGACATGTGGCAAATTAGATATTCTCGTCAATAACGCTGGAATCGCACTTGCGAAACCGTTCTTGGAACAGACGGAAGAGGACTGGGCACGCACGTATCGCATCAACATCGATGGAGTCATGTTAGGGACACAGTACGCGATTCCGCTCATGACGGAAAATGGGGGAGGATCAATCGTCAACATCTCCTCTATCTCAGCATTGACCGGTATGGCGGGTGCCGGGGCCTATACAGCCTCGAAAGGTGCGGTCCGTTCTCTCACGAAAGCAGCGGCCGTCGATTACGGGAAGCAAAACATTCGCGTCAACTCGGTGCATCCAGGATATATCGTGACGCCGATGAGTGCACCACATATGGAGCATCCAGACTATAAACAACACTTCTTGAATCAAATCGCTTTGCCGAATCTCGGACAAGCGGATGAGGTGGCAGCAGCCGTCCTATTCCTCGCGTCAGACGAAGCGAATCATATTAGCGGAATCGAACTTCCGGTAGACGGTGGCGTGACGGCGAAATAATCGAGAGAGCATCCTGATGTGATGACACCTCGTGTTATATTAAGAAAAGAGGTGAAGTCATGATTCAGTTTGAGATGGAACGAGTATGGATGGATGAAACGGAGCTGTTTTATCAAGTTCAGCTTCAACTTCGGTCTTCTGCCTGCGCCAGCAATCAGTTGATTTATTTAGATGATGCGAGTCTTGAGAATCTTCATCAAAAGATCGATCAATTCAATCAAGCGTGGGGCAAAGAACCGATCACATGGAGACTAGTCGATGAAGAAGAGGGTTCGGATGATTTGCAAGTCAATCTAACCTTCACGTTGATTGATCGCATCGGGACCATCCAAGTCGATATTTTCATTCATGATGAATGGCAGTTTGATTCATTTGACCATGTTCATATGAAATGTAGAATGAGGACGACGATGGGCCAGCTCGACGACTTGAGTGCTCAACTCCAACGTTTCATTCGTCGTGAGACCGACCATGTCGCATCACTACTACCAGAATAAAGAATAAAAAACAAGCCTAGACGCGCGTCTAGGCTTGTTTTAGTACCATTCTTTCGGTTCGTAATTCAATTCGCGGAATAACTGCTCTCGCTCTTTTTTCGAAAGGTCGCGCCATTGTCCAGGCGGGAGTTTTCCGAGCGTGATGTTCATGACACGAACACGTTGGAGGCGGAATACTTCGTATCCGAGCGCCTCACACATCCGACGGATTTGGCGGTTGAGTCCTTGCGTGAGCGTGATATTGAAGTCGAACTTTGAAAGCGGACGGACTTTACACGGTAGCGTCTTCTGTCCAAGGATTTTGACGCCGGCTTCCATCTGTTCGACGAACTCCGGTGTGATTGGCTTATCGACCGAGACGATGTATTCTTTCTCATGCTCGCCTTCTGCACGGAGAATCTCGTTGACGATATCACCGTCGTTCGTCATGAGGATGAGACCTTCCGAGTCTTTATCGAGACGACCGATGTTAAAGATGCGGAGCGGGTGGTTGACCATGTCGACCAAGTTCCCTTTTACTTTTTTCTCTGTCGTACTCGTGATCCCGACCGGCTTATGGACGGCGATGTAGACGTTGTTTCGGGCAACCCGTGCGACAGAACCGTTGACGAGGACTTCATCGCCCGGTTTGACCTGGTCGCCGATTTTTGCTTTTTTCCCGTTGATCGTGACGCGTCCCTCTTCGACGAGACGGTCGGCTTGGCGACGGGACGCCTTGCCTGATTCACTGATAAATTTATTGATGCGCATGTATACACGTCCTTTGTTTGGCTTCGTCCTCTCACTATAACGCATTTTATAAACTCTCGAAAGCGGGAAACGAACGGGAGAGGAGGGATGACATGGAGGCAGTACGACTGTTACAAGACGCAATCCGATTTCAACAAGCAATGTGCGATACAACGTTCGGGAAAGAATTGATACCAGAGGCATCACCAGTCCTTTGGTATGGTCGACCTGGTCCGGATCAATGGCTGACCATCGGGACGAATCCATCTCGCGGCGAGTTTTTACATCGTGACGGGACACCGAGAACGGGGCAACACCAAAAGTTCTATTGGCGGAACATACTCTCGTTTGACGATTACCTCGGAAATGAAGAGGCGCTGCAACAAACGCTCGAACGGGCATCGGTCTATTTCGAGTCGAATCGCGCGACGACGAACTGGTTCGGGAAACCGGATGGCGCCAAACTCGAGGCACTCCTCAACGGGATGGGGCGTTCGTTCTATGATCATCCGGCAGCTGTCATCCACGTTGATTTTTTCAAGTTTGCGACATATGAACAGATGGGGAAGATGAGGACGGGGCGCCACTGGATGGAACATCCGACCTCAATCGAACTGTTGGAGCGGACGATTGCGTACATCAAACCGATCCGTATCATCGTGCTCGGACGGGATAACTGTCGTGCCTTGAACGGTTTTTCAACAATCGGAAGACTGTCTGCACATCCCGCCGTCACCTATGAAATCGGACGCCATGATTCGGGTATCCCGATGATCGGCCTCCATATGAAGCCTTCAGAAGTGTTCGTTGGGCTCGGGAATGGCCGTGATTCAAACGGGCTACATTACGGGTCATACGCGAAGCGCGAGCACCTTTTAAAAATCGGAGAAGCGATTGACACGATTATGGACGAGTGGCTGGCGAATGGACGCGTGTGATGCTTCCCCAAAAGTTGAATTCGTTGAAGTCGATGTAGCGCACGTCCTTCGAACGATTATCGAGCACGGCTAACAAGATGACGTCCGGGAACCCCCGTTTTTCAAACTGCAAGTAGCCGACTCCCGTGACGGAATGATTTTTATAAAAGCCGTTCGCCATATTCAACACAAACGGGCGTCCTGCTTTCAGCTCACGCTCAAACGTCGACCATTTCCAAAGATAGCGGGAACTGCCTCGACCGTCGTACCCGTATCGCTTCCACAGTTTCGTGATGATGGTGGCGATTTGTGTCGGCGGTGTCCCTTTCTCGTCTTTGAAATGGTGCCTGAAGGCGATCTCGCGCACATCTTCTTGGATCTGTGTCACATCATCTGGGATATTCGCATACCCATGATCTCGATAGAAACGGAAGATGGCGGTGATCGACGTCAACGTACAGTTATTCTTGCCGTTCTCGAACTGACGTTGGAGCAAGACGGGCACGCCTTCAATCTGTACAGAGCGCTTTAATGTCCAGCGTCCGTGATAACGATCGTTCACATAAGCTTCCGGGTCGATGATCCCGGCATAGCCGTTGTTCGCAACCTCGAGTTGTCCTGCAAATGGGTGCTCCATCTCGGTCTCCCTCCTTTTCTTTTAGTATACAAAGGACGCCCCATCTCATAAAAGAGAAAGGGCGTCGTTTTCGTTAAAACACAAGATGTGCGATGCCGACGATGATCGGAAGGGTGATGAAGGTACGTAACAAGAAAATCAAGACGAGGTCGAGGAATGAGATCGGTAGTTTTGAACCGAGCAACAAGCCCCCGACTTCTGACATATAGATGAGCTGGGTAACCGACAACGTAGCGATGACAAAACGCGTCAATTCACTCTCGATGCCGCTTCCGAGAACGGCCGGCAAGAACATGTCGGCGAAACCAACGACCATCGTTTGAGCGGCTTCCGATGCCTCAGGCACTTGAAGGAGCATCAAAATCGGTTCGAACGGCTTTCCGAGGATAGTGAAGAACGGCGTATATTCTGCGATGATGACCGCAATCGTCCCGACTGCCATGACGACAGGGAGGACGCCGATCCACATATCGAGCACGTTCTTGAAGCCGTCTTTGAGCGTCTCTAGGAAACTTTTACTCGAACGTGACTTTTGTAACGCCTGAATTAACGCCCACTTACCGAGTGACACGTTCGCGGGTACTTCTTCTTCCGGTTTGAGCTCCGTCTTCTCATAAGCCGTGTCTGCCTTTTTAGATAATGGATAAATCCGTGGCATGATGAGAGCGGCGACTAGTCCGGATAAGACGATGGCCCCGTAGTAAGGCAAGAAGTATTGGTCGAGTTCGACATACTGTAAGACGACGATGGTGAAGGTGATGGAGACGACGGAGAATGTCGTCGCAATGATCGACGCTTCCCGTTTCGTGTAATAGCCTTCCTCGTACTGTTTTGTCGTCAGTAGAATCCCGATCGTCGCATCCCCGACCCATGAGGCGAGCGAGTCAAGTGAGGCGCGCCCTGGCAAGCGGAAGAGCGGACGCATGATCTTCATCAAGAACGTCCCGACGAACTCGAGAAGTCCAAAGTTCAATAAGAGCGGTAACAACATACCGGCAAAGAAGAATGTCGCAAATAAGATTGGAATCAAATCAAAGAGCAACAAGCCCCCTGTAAATTCTGACGTGATCATCTCTGGTCCGAGTGTGAGTAGCGTCATGACCCCGGCGATGAAACCGATCACGCGCATGACGAACCAAAACGGTGTCACGCTAAACAGTGCGTTGATGGATGGTCGCTCCATCATAAAAGCAGGACGTGCCGTAAAGAGTAATAATGAGCCGACAATCGAAATCCCCATCATGATGACGGCGAGTGTCGGGACGAAATCCCCAATCCAGTCAATCAGCAGATTGGATAAGAAGGCGACTGGAATCGTGAAGCCTTCCTCTGATGAGATTGGTACGATGAAAAACATGATCCCGATGAGTGATGGAATCAAGAACTTAAAGAAGTCTCGACTCGAAAAAGAAGGTTTCTTTCCGTCTGGTGTTGATGAACCATTCATGATGCATTCCCCATTTCCCCGAAGTGTTTGTGCTGTCTATGTATCCCCATTACACATCCAGCCGTTATTGAAACGTATTTCTTTCTTAGTATAAAAAATATGACCAGGTGCTATCAACAACATGCGGAAATTTTCTGAAAAATACAAGGTTAAATACTAGGCAAAACATTCGTATTCAATCAAACCATTTAGTATGATGACGACGAGTCCAACAAATTCAAGATATTTAGAAACTTCATTATAGAGATAGGAGAATGCATGATGAGATTGAGTGTGTTAGACCAGGCGCCGGTCACGTCGGGTCATACAGGAGAACATGCGCTTAACAGCGCGGTCGAGCTCGCACAAGTCGCAGAAGAGTTAGGATATTACCGTATGTGGATGGCGGAGCATCATGGTGGCATGTCGTTTGCCAGCTCGGCTCCAGAGGTCATCACGGCTTATCTGGCAGCGAAGACGAACAAGATTCGTCTCGGGTCCGGAGGCATCATGATGATGCACTACTCGCCACTCAAGATGGCAGAGGTATTCAAGACGCTCAGCGCGCTCGCTCCAGGACGGATCGACTTTGGTGTCGGACGTGCGCCAGGCGGTGATGCGAACGCGATCTATGCGATGTCACAAGGGCAGAAACCGATGATGGATGGACTTTACGAGAAACTCGATACGACGCTTCAATTGATTAAAGATGAGGCACCGGAGGAAAGATGGTATAAAAATACACCGGCTGCTCCGACTGGTGTCAGCCTTCCAGAAGCGTGGTTACTCGGTTCGAGTGGGAACAGCGCCGTGCAGGCCGGACGGATGGGGCTGGGCTATTCGTTTGCCCAGTTCTTTAACGGACAATTGAGTGCCGATACGCTCGACACATACCGTCACCATTTCACGCCGTCTGATTTCATGGAGAAACCGGACATCAGTGTCACGTATTTGGTCACGACGGCAGAGACGGAAGAAGAGGCAGAATATTTGGCCCGACCTTCTGATTTGTCGCGTCTCTTCTTGATGCGTGGTCAATTGAGACAGCTGTTGAGTCCGGAAGCGGCCCACGACTATCCGCTCACGGAGGTCGATAAAATCCATATCGCCAACAACCGAGCCATCCACCTCGTAGGAACGCCGAAACAAATTGCGGAACAGTTACGGGATGAATCGGAACGTTACGGTTTCGATGAGGCGATGATTTGTAGCATCCAGCATAAGCAGGAAGATCGCCTGAACGTCTATCGTCTCTTGGCGAATGAATTGCTTTAATCCGGAGAGCACCTTCTCAAGTACGAGAGGGTGTTTTTTTATAAGAGAAAAACGTTTCCCCATTTTTTCAAAGGTTTTCTCCATAGTTTGAGCGAAACCAACTACACTATAAGAAAAAGGAACGGGTGGAGGGATACGATGCAACGGATGAAAGGCGACCCATATTATCTATTCGAGCTGTTCACACGCTTGTATCGAATGGTATTTCTAATGGAAGTGACAGAAGCAGGCTATCGTTACGTAAATGTGAGCGAACAGGGGAAGGTGGCCTCTTCGCTTCCAAGTGATGTAGAAGGGCGGTATTTACATGAGATGTATCGCTCGGAAGTGGTCGAAGAATTGATTGAACATTATGATGCGGTCGTTGAGACAGGGGAGCCGGTCTACTTCATGTCGCAAATGAACATCGACTCCAATACGGCCCGATTCGCTTCTTCTATGCTTGTACCGATTGAAGATGAGGATGGACTCGTTCGTTATGTACTCGGTTTGACAACTGATTTATCCGAGGAGGCGGAGATCAAGTTGTTAAAGAGTATCGAGCATATGGACTATTTGACCGGTATGCCAAATCTGATGAAAGTCAAATTGGAGCTCGACCAGTTGTTCGAGCAACATGACACCGAAGAGACGAGCGTCATGCGCCTTCACATCAACCGTTTCAAGATGATGATGTCGCTTCAAGGTGTGGAGCGCTCGAATCAGTTGATTAAAGACATCACACGTCAATTGGCGAATACGCTTCCGAAAGGTTCAATTATCGGTCGAGTAGACGGTGAAGACTTTATCGCGGTGTTACCTCATACTCCAATCCGGTTGGCATACATGTACGCCGAGCATTTGCTTGACGTGATTGCAGATCATTCGTATCAAGTGGCGGAGGCCGAATTCCCGTTATCGAGTTGTATCGGGATTGGTGCCGGTACAGCGGATGCCGACCGTGTCATCATGAACGCCTCCACGGCTCTGTTGGAAGCGCGTCAGACGGGAAATCAAACGATTCGTTTATATGAACACGATGAGTACGTGCAGCGTTACATCGATGAGATGATGATCGAAACGGAACTGGTCAAAGCGTTGAAGCTAGATGAGTTATACATGGTGTATCAACCGAAAGTGTCGATGGACGGTGCGATTCATTTTGAGGCACTCATTCGCTGGGAGAGTCCTGTTCTCGGATTCATTTCACCTGAAACGTTCATTCGTGTGGCTGAACAGTCACTCTTGATCGAAGACGTGACACGATTCGTCATGAATCGGGTATGTCAGGATGTGTCGTCACAACCTGAGCAGTTTGAAGGGCGCCGCGTGGCTGTGAATGTCTCACCGAATTTATTTCATGAACACCATATGAATGAACTGGTTGCGATCATTGCATCGTACGGTCTTGTGCCAGAACAATTTGAGTTTGAGGTGACCGAGCACACGTTGATGCATGAACCGGTAGCGGCGATCAAAACGGTCGAATCGCTCAAACAACAAGGATTTCGACTGTTGATTGATGACTTTGGGGTCAGTTATTCCTCGTTGAATTATTTGAAGTTGTTCGAGATTGATGGAATCAAGATCGACCGGTCGTTCGTCGCGCAACTCGATCAGGAGAGCGGCATGAAAGAGTATGAAATCGTCAAACTGATTGTCTCGTTGGCTAAAAAGCTAGAGTTAGAGGTGACGGCTGAAGGTGTGGAGACGGAAGAACAATATCGGATCTTACGTCAGCTCGGCTGCGATGAGATTCAAGGGTATTTCTTCAGTCGTCCGATGCCGCTCGCGGAGTTAGAAGAGGCGCTCGGAATCTTGTATTCCCATCAGATGATGTTATCGAAGATCGAGCAGCCTGTGCAGTTGTTGCATCCTTCTCTAGATGAGCGTGAATTGCAACGACTCAAAGCGATATTACGATTGGAAGTTTTAAATACGCCACAAGAGGAACGATTTGACCGGATCTCCCGATTGGTCGCACAAACCTTCCAGATGCCAATCGCATTCATTTCGATCATGACGACAGACCAACAGTGGTTCAAATCGTGTGTCGGTATCGAGCTCGAATCCGCTCACCTCAAACGGGAATGGACGTTATGTAATCGGGTTGTCACATCAGAGTCTCCGCTGGTGATTGAAGATGTTGCGGCAGCAGCGATTGAAAGTGACAGTCCTTGGATTGACCGAATCGGATTTTATGCAGGTGTACCGTTGCGGACGAAGCAAGGTCACGTCATCGGCACACTTTGCGTAGTGGATGGGCAGGCGAGAACGTTCTCAGAAGAAAACTTGAAGGCGCTCGAATCGTTTACGCATTGGGTCATGACAGAGATCGAGCACACGGAAGTCTCGAGAAGACAAATCACGCGACAACAATCAATCGAAGCATTGTATGAAGCGACGGCATTGCGTGTACCGTTCCAAGATCAATTGGCCCGGGTTCAAGAAATTTTATTGGAATGGGTCGGTTACTCCCACGGGGTCATCTTCTCGATTGAACCTTCGCATCGTCTTCTAGTAGAGCATGGGGTCTCTCGTTTGACTTGGGGGGAAGAAGAACTGCATTCCCTGCATCAATTGACAACGGTCGGCGCGCAAACGCTTCAGGAAGGTGATCTGATTGTAGACGGTATCGAATTCACGAGGCTAGTCAGTTTTCCTTTGACGCATGCGCATCAAGTGTTTGGCTGGGTCGTTCTTCTCTCGGAGCAAGGCAACTTGAATGATCATCTCGACGAGGAAACGTTGCAAGAGTTGACAGGGACGGTACGATTGCTTGCACGATGGATGGAGAACGGGATTCGAAAGAAACGGAAACAACGCGAGATGATTCGAATCGCAAAACAAGATCAGCTGACCAAACTGTATAATCGTCATACGCTCACGACCGATTTATACAAAAATATGCACCGGACGCCATCGATTACATTGATACTCGTCAATTTAGACGATTTTACAAGAATCAACGATCAGTATGGGCACATGATAGGGGATGAAGTGTTAATTGAAATCGCACAACGATTAAATGAATTCGTCCAGCATGTTGGTGGTCAAGTGTACCGTTTTTCAGACGATGAATTCATGTTGGTGCAAACGGGTACACTGAGTGGGATTGAACAGGTCAATGAAGTTATTTCCCAGGGAATAGACGCATCGAATGGTGAAGTCATTCATCTTACGGCAAGTGTTGGCGTCACCCTGGTCCAGTCGACCGACACCGTCGATTCGGTTCTTCAAAAAGCAGATGCAGCGATGTATATTGCAAAGAACAATGGAGGAGACCAGTGGTTTCAGTATGATGGATATTCGGATAAGGGGATTTAAGTATGGGGAGATTATGGCTGATTGAAGGATTGCCAGGAAGCGGGAAATCTACGTTTGCCGAGAGGCTACAAGATAAACAAAATGGTAAGTTCTATTCGGAGGTGGATGCGTCACACCCGGTAGATGTGCATGATGTCTATTGGGTCGAGGAGAAACCATCAACCGGTCGTATTCTTGATGAAATCGAGGGGGGATGGCTCGTCCGTTATGATGATGGTGAAGAACTTGCCGGAACGGACGTCTACGAGTTGCCTTTCGCTCTTCACACACGAATCATGTGCGAACGCTGGCGGCGGTATGTTCAAAAGGTAGAGCGGGAAGAACAGGACGTCATCTTTGAATGTGCGTTGCTCCAAAATCCTTTCACGATTGGAATGGTTTCTCAAGACGTTCCGTTAGCGGATATGGAAGCATACGTTCAAGAAGTCGCGGACATCCTAAAACCGATTGATCCGATGGTCGTTTATTTGGCGTTGAATGACGTCGCACGCATTTTTCCAATCGTATATGATGAACGACCGATGGGATGGCAAGGCGGCTTTGTCGAGTATTATACGAGCGGCGCCTATGGTGTGAACCATGCGCATAAGGGTATGGCCGGAACGATTGAGATTTTAGTGGAACGCCAACGACGTGAGCTTGAACTGTTGAAACGATTACCTCTTCGGCACGCTCGGATTCAAAATGATAATCGGCATTCATTTGAAGAATTAACGAATTTATTAGAGGAGGAGTCGATTCGTACATGCAAACCTTAATCAAACATTCGGAACGTTTTTGGTATATGACACCCGTTGACCGTACCGATCGACCAATTCTCGGTGCCGTTATCGGCGATACGCATACGCTACTCATCGATGCGGGCAATTCCGTTTCGCACGCCTCATTCTTTTTAGAACAGCTAGAAAAACAAGGCCTCCGTGCGCCGTCGATGGTCGCATTGACGCATTGGCATTGGGATCACATCTTCGGTTTACCTGCACTTGAAGGTATGGTTTCCATTGCGAGTGAAGCGACCAAACAGGGGATGGAAAAACTTGTCCCATATGCTTGGGATGATGTCTCTCTCGATGAGCGGGTGGCGGAAGGGATTGAAATCGCATTTTGCGCGGAAGCAATCCGTGAAGAATATGGAGACGCGCGCGATATCGAAATCGTGTTGCCCACGCTGACGTTTCAAGAGTCGCTGACGCTCGACCTCGGTGGCGTTCACGTCGTGTTACGACATGTCGGAGGAGACCACGCAAAAGATGCGGTTGTCCTGTATGTCGCAGAGGAGCGGGTATTATTTTTAGGAGACGCGTTATACGCAGACATCTATTCTCCCACATGGCGAATGACTCCGGAAGAAACCCTGCGGTTGTTGAATGTATTGGAATCGTTTGATGCTAAACAGATTGTCTGGTCACACGGTGAGATGGTGAGTCGTGAATCCTTCGCAGAAGATTGCCTTGCATTAAGACGAATCGCCACCATTTCGAATGATTTCCCAGGAAATATTGATGAAATCACGCAGTCATATGCTTCACTCGTCAATCGGGAGATCACCGAGGAAGAGAACGAGTTGATTACGTTTTTTGTGAACGGGACGGTGGGAAGATGACTTACACTATCACGCGGATTCACGAGGAAGACGAGACGTTCCAACAGTTTTTGACCACTCAATTACGTGAGTATAACAACGTTCGTTCGATTTACCATCGTGACATTCGCGAGGCGCACGTGCCGACCATTCAGTTGAAAGTGGAGCAAGAAGGACGGGTAATCGCCGGCTTATATGGGAGTGTGTATTGGGGATGGTTCGATTTGGATCGTCTTTGGGTCGATGCAGACTTTCATGGTCAGGGCATCGGTAGCCAATTGCTTAGAGAAGGGGAGGCGTTAGCGAAGTCGCTCGGTGCGACGCGTGTGAAATTGACGACGTTCTCGTTTCAAGCGAAACCGTTTTATGAGCGATTCGGTTACACGGTAATAGGTGTGCTACCGGACTATCCGCCGGGATCGGATTACTATATGATGATGAAGCAATTATAAAAGGCGACACGAGGTCGCCTTTTTAATACACTTTATCCCCATTGAAGATTGAATTTTTCACCATGACGTAGTCTACGGTGCGCAATGCCTCGAGACTGTCACCACCCGCGTAAGAAATCGCCGATTGGAGGTCTTGCTCCATCTCGGTCAATGTATCTTGTAGTGCCCCTTTGTGTTCGACAAACATCTTTTTCCCCTCGACGTTCTTTCGCTCACCCTTTTGGAACTCAGAAGCAGAACCGAAATACTCTTTCAATTGTTTCCCGTCTTGCTCGAACGTTTCCCCCGGTGATTCATCGTGTCCGGCGAACAATGAACCAATCATGACCATCGAAGCGCCGAAGCGAATCGATTTGGCGATGTCACCGTGAGTACGGATGCCCCCATCCGCGATAATCGGTTTCGTCGCTGCTTTGGCACACCAGCGAAGTGCAGCCAATTGCCAGCCCCCGGTACCAAAACCTGTTTTGATTTTCGTGATACACACTTTACCAGGACCGATTCCAACCTTCGTCGCATCCGCTCCGGCATGCTCTAATTCGCGAACGGCCTCTGGTGTCCCGACGTTCCCCGCGATGACGAAGGATCCAGGAAGATGGTGTTTGATATGCTGAATCATTCGGATAACCGCATTCGAATGACCGTGAGCGATATCGATTGTAATAAATTCTGGCGTATGACCGGTCGATTTGAGCATTTCGATAAACCCATACTCTTCTTCCTTCACGCCGACACTGATGGATGCATACAAACCACGCTCATGCATGTCTTGGATAAATGCCAGGCGCGTCTCTGGATTGAAGCGATGCATGATGTAAAAATATCCGTTCTTAGCCAGCATCAATGCGACCTTTTCATCGATAATCGTCTGCATGTTAGCCGGAACGACTGGTAATCGGAACGTGAAGCCACCAAGCTCGACGGTCGGATCACATTCCGAACGACTGTCGACAATACATTTTGCAGGAATTAATTGAATATCTTCGTAATCAAATACTTTATCCATATATCGCACCCCTATTCACGAACATTAACGTATTGAACAATAAAAAACTTCGCCCATTCGGTAATATAACGTGAATAGAGTTTAAAGTCAAAGGATAATTCAATTAATTTATCTTAAAAATGAATAAAATTAAATCAATTGATGTTTAATGTTCGGATTTAGGATTTATTTTCGGTGTTTCACGTGAAAAAAGGACCATTTATTGGTGGTCCTTTGCGAGTGCATATTGATTTCGTCCACCTGCTTTGGCTTCATAGAGAGCGAGGTCGGCACGTTTTAGTAACTGTTTGGTCGACAACCCTTTTACAAATCGAGCACCCCCGACACTTGAAGTCGTAATGAACGTATGTTGGTCGATTTCCCATGGGCGCTGTAGTGCTTGAATGATTTTCTCTGCAACCCGATGTAGGGCACAGGAATCGTTGAAGCGAATGAGAACGGCAAACTCATCACCGCCAAGTCTGGCAATCATATCTTGTTTGCGAAGCACGGATGTCAATCGACGAGCGAGTTGTCGCAAGAGTTCATCGCCCACATCATGACCGAACGTATCGTTGATTTGTTTGAATCGGTCAACATCAAGAGCGAGGACGGCCAATTCACCTTGCTCGAATTCGGTTCGATCGATCGCTTCCTCGAGGTAAGCGAGGAAGAAACGACGGTTCGGTAAGTCGGTCAGCGTGTCGTGATACGCCAAATGCTTCAGTTGCTTCTCTAGTGCTTTACGCTGCATGATTTCTCGGCTAACCGTCAAATAGTGTAGGAGAAGTCCGGATTCATCATAGATGGCCTGAATTTTCGTTTCGAGCCAAATCCAGCGCTGGTCAGCATGGAAATGACGGAACTCAAGGGTCAAGGAGATGTCTTCTTCCTTCATTTCTTTCAACTGCTCCCGGACGATCTGGATGTCGTCCGGATGGATATAGTCGAGCGTATTCTTCCCTTCGTAATATCCGGCCGCAAAACCGAGCACGGTACGGTGAGAAGGGGAAGCATAACGAACAGTACCATCCCGTTCTAGTATACAGACGAGGTCACTCATGTTTTCTGTGATCAATCGATATTGTAACTCACTCTGTCTTAACGCTTGTTCCATTTCACGTTTCTCCGTGACATCACGCAAAATCGTTAAGACGGCCGTTTCACCCTCATAATCGATGAGAAGGCTACTGATATCCATCTGGAGCTTGTCTCCACTCGGTGTCATGATGACCATTTCCGTATCTTGAACGGGGCCTCCGAGTTCGAGAGAGGCAAGTCGTTGACGGGTGGACTGATGATACTCTTCTGCGATGAATGAAAAAATCGATTCATTCTCTAGATAGGTTTCTCCGATTGTGGCGAGTGCCATCGCGTTCGCATATATAATCTGTCCTTCCTGATGCACAATGATGCCTTCCGGAATGGTTTCAATCAATTGACGGTAACGACGTTCGCTTTCGACCGTGGCACGCTCGGCATTTTTCTCTGGCGTCAAATCGATGATGATCGCAAACAGGCCGGTAATGTTACCGCCGACCTCGATTGGAATGTTGAGGACGGTTAAGTCGAGTCGTTCCCCGGATTGATGTTCAGCATAAATGGAATACTTGTGTGGAATCCCAGACAGCGTGAATTGTAACCCTTTCCTGACCCGAGACCGCTCACTCTCGGGAAGCCAATGCAGGAACGGATGATGAAGCATATCTTGTTCCGTATGACCGGTGATGACCGTGACGGCCGGGTTGACGGATTTGATGTTCAAATGATGGTCGAGTACAAAGATGCCATGTGGAGAATACCGTCGTAGCGACTCGTGATGATCTTTTAAGATCGACAATTCGAGTTCGCGACGTTTCCGTTCCGTCACTTCACGAACGACGGAGACGATATGGGTACAGTTCCCCTCATCATTGAAAATCGGCGTCACTTCTGACTCGAAATAATGAAGGGGGAGCGTCAATACATCATCCGCCTCGACCGTATCCGTATAAAAGGAGTCAGCAAGACGGTAGTCTTCATAGACGACACTCTTTTTTGTACGAATCGCTTCATCGTAATACTGCGTAATAAGTTTAGCGGTCTCGATCGGGACCAACTCATCGATGGTCTTCCCGACATCCGCATCTGACCAATTGATGGCCCGTTTCCCAGGCTCATTTACGAAGACGTAGCGATATGCTGAACCATCGACTTCCATAAAGAACACATAGTCTGAAATTTTATCGAACGTCCGTAGTAAAATCGATGCGTTGGATTGAAGTGTTTGGTCAACTTTCATCTCGTCTCCCTCATTTCGTTCATTCTATTTTTTACACGTCATTTTTATCTTACCGCATCATTCGACCAAATGTGTGAACTTTCAAAAAAAGACGGGATGTACGTACATCCCGTCAAGCCGCTTCGTTCAGTTGTTTTTGTTCGTTTCGTCCGTTCATGACGTAATACAAGAAAATGGTAAAGAGAACGACGCCTGAAAGAATCAAATAAAGGGTCGAGAAGCCTGTCAACGGAATCAACAACCCGATGAAATAGGGGCCGAACCCTAGACCGGCATCAAGTGCGATGAAGAAGGTCGATGTCGCCATCCCCATTCGGTGAGGTGGAGAAGCCTTGACGGCGATTGCTTGGGTGCCGGATTGGATATTCCCGAAGCCTAATCCGATTAACGCACCGGCAAGTAGAAGCATCCAACCGCTATTCGCTTGACTGAGCACGAGTAGACCGATCGCGAAGATGGCGATTGCCGGATACATGACGACGTTCGCTCCGCGCGCGTCCATCAATTTTCCTGTGATTGGTCGTGATAACAGAACGGCGACCGAATAGACGAGGAAGAAGATACTCGCTGCCTCGATCAAGTCGAGTTCACTCGCGTAGAAGTTGATATAGGACAAGACACTCGAGTAGCTTAGTGCGGCCATCCCGATAATCAAGGCAATCGGGAGCGCTTTTGGTTCGACGAACGATTTTAAAGAGAATCCGCGCACGACTTCCGGTGCGTCGACTTCCGGTACATTCACAAAGAACGTACTCGCCAAACTGATGACCCCGATCACAAAACAAAGGCCGAAGATGACGGTGAAGCTCGTGTGTTGGCTGAGGAGTAATCCGACGAATGGCCCGATGGCTGTCGCCAGAGTAGAACTCATGCTATAGTAACCGATCCCTTCACCTTTTCGAGTCGCGGGAATGACTTGCGCGACGATGGTTCCAGTTGCCGTACTCGATAATCCCATCCCGAGTCCGTGTACGAACCGTGTCAGTAATAAGAAACCGACACCCCAATGGACGAAGTACAATAAAATCGTGGCGGTGAAAAAGACGAGCCCGATATAAAGCGTCTTCTTCCGACCGATCGAATCAATCAGTCGACCGATGAACAAGCGCCCGGTCAGCGTCCCGATGATGAAGATGCCAGTGACGAGTCCTGCTTGACTCGTGGTCGCCCCGTACGACTCGACGGCATGCACCCCGATGGTGACCATCAATAAGAAAAAGATGAGCGTCAGGAAGAAGTTGATGAGCGAGATGATTAAAAAGTCTCTCGTCCAAAGTTTTTGAATAGGTTGTTGCATCATACGTGACGCCTCCTTTTCTTCAAATTCGAATAGTTAATAAACATAACTAAAAGAGTATACCAAATCAAATTAGGATTGTCCGAGATGATGCACTGCATGCAGTGAATGACAGACATGAAAAAACTCGACTCGGGAATCGAGTCGAGTCAAGTGACATCGTTAGGCACGGTCCCAGAATCGGGCAGTCGCAATCCCATCGATGAACGCATTGAATCCATCGAGGTTATGCTCGTCAAACGTGAAGACACCAGGCTGGTCTTGCTTCACGCGACATGTGGCGAGTGCCTCTTTATGGTGTACGTGTAGGGCGAGCGGCTTATAGTGCTTGTACGTGTTCTCGATAAATTCGAGCACATCATCCTCGACAGTCGTCGCGGCACTCACTAAGAAGGCGGCATCGAAAAGGCTCGAGTCGACCGTATCGTACGTCTCCTTCACCTTCAGGTCACCAAGCATATACGCCTTCTTGCCGACAAGGCTGTAGTTGACGTTGTGATCGGCGAGCGTCTGCACCCACTGTTTCACCTGATTCGCATCCACGTCACCGGCAAGGAGAAGGGCGACGCTCTTCGTATCGGGCTTTTTGATTGTGTTCGCCATCGAGAGAGCAGGGGACGTCTTATCTGACTGGACCTCATTATTCTCTTCGGGCACATGTACTCCTAAGTTGTCGGCGACGACTTCAGCGAGATGACGATCGATGCGGTTCAATAAATCGACGGCGTTCTCTTTCACCATGTCCGACTCACATTTTCCGAGCTCAAAACTGCAGGCATCTTGGATGTGTTGTTTTTCGACATCGGTCATGCTGTTGTAGAAGAGCTTCGCCTGTGAATAGAAATCAAGGAAGCTGTCACTACGTCCCCGAATCTTATGACCATCGATTTTCTCTTGATAGTGCTCAAATCCACCTTGATCGGCTGGTACAGGTTCCGGCTGATTATTGTTGAGCGCATTTTTATGGTAGCTCGTCTGACCTTTGTGAACGGCCATTTGATGCATCCCGTCCCGCTGGTTGTTGTGGAACGGACAAACGGGCTTGTTGATTGGGATCTGGTGGAAGTTTGGTCCACCGAGACGCGACAATTGGGTGTCCGTATACGAGAACAGACGACCTTGTAAGAGCGGATCGTTCGAGAAGTCGATTCCTGGGACGAGATGACCCGGGTGGAAGGCGACTTGTTCGGTTTCCGCGAAGAAGTTGTCGACGTTCCGATTGAGTGTCATCTTCCCGACGAGTTTCACTGGAATCTCTTCTTCCGGCCACAGTTTGGTTGGGTCTAAGATGTCGAAGTCGTAGTTGAACTCGTCTTCTTCCGGGATCAGCTGTAGACCGAGCTCCCATTCCGGATAGTCGCCTTTATTGATGGCTTCATACAAGTCGACACGGTGGAAGTCAGCGTTTTTCCCGACTGCCTTTTGGGCTTCGTCCCATACTTGTGAATGAACCCCGAGCTTTGGTTTCCAATGGAATTTGACGAAATGCGCTTTTCCTTCCGCATTTACAAGACGGAATGTATGCACCCCGAACCCTTCCATCATGCGTAGACTACGTGGAATCCCCCGGTCACTCATCGCCCACATGACCATGTGAGCCGTTTCATGGTTTTGTCCGACAAAATCCCAGAACGTATCGTGCGCGCTTCCTCCTTGCGGCACTTCCGTATGTGGCTCAGGCTTCACAGCGTGGACGAGGTCCGGGAACTTGATGGCATCTTGGATAAAGAAGACCGGGATGTTGTTTCCGACTAAATCGTAGTTCCCTTCGTCTGTGTAGAACTTCGTTGCAAAACCACGGACGTCACGGACCGTATCCGCGGATCCACGTGAGCCCTGGACGGTCGAGAAACGGACGAATACAGGTGTCGTCTTCGAAGGGTCGTTCAAAAAGTTCGCTTTTGTGAATTCAGCGAGCGGTTCATACACCTGGAACTCTCCATGTGCTCCTACGCCGCGAGCATGGACGATTCGCTCCGGAATACGTTCATGGTCGAAATGGGTCATCTTCTCGCGGAAATGGAAATCCTCGATCAATGTCGGACCACGACGTCCTGCTTTCAGCGAGAATTCGTCTTCCGCCATCTTCAGACCTTGATTTGTCGTCAAGCCAGCTTGTTGTTCGTTATCAATCGTATGTTGTTTTAACTGCTCTTCTTTCTTGTTCCCCATGTGATTGCCTCCCTTAAGTATGACTGACCGTCGTAAGTCACCATTTGACCTACTGTATCGGTGTTCCCTAACGCCAATAAAAAAATCCCTCTTTTTCAAAAAAGAGAGATTTCACACAAACATTTATAATGTGGCCCATACATGCTGTTTCAATACGATTTGTTGTACCACTTTAGGGTCGAGTTCGTATTTTGTGGCAATGATTCGTGTCACTTTCGCTTTCGCATCGGGGTCATCAGGATTCTGCTTCGTATATTGATCTTGCCATGACCTCCAAATTTGAATTTCTGTATCGGTCAATTTGGTCGTCCATTCTTTTTCTCGAAGTTGCCAACCGAACATCATGTCGTCTGTTTGACCGGGTTCCACCCAGTCTGCGAGTCCATAGTCGCCTTCCGGAGCGAATACGGCTTCACCGAGTGGCGGTTCCGTCCCGATATAGGCAGCATCATCATAAAATCGTAACAAGGCGGCCTGGAATTGATCTGACTGTTTTACGTCATCGATGACGTCATGGCTGACGGATTGAAGCTCATCCGTACTCGGGTTCCCATGTACGACGATGTCGTATTCATATCGAATGACACCGTCTTGTTCGATTGGTGTACGTTCTTCAATCGTATATATTTCCTCGGAAATGGGTGCTTGTTCAGCCTTTAACTGCGTCGTGGGGACGGATTCCTGTGGCCAAAACCAAAAGGCGCAACCGAGAGGGACGAGGAATACGGCAAGACGACGTAGTCGGTACACCCTGTTTGATTTTCTTTTTTTCTTCAATCCAAAAACACTCCTTCAATGATGTAACAATCCCCAAAATGTCGGGGATTACGTTCGATCTAAACGAACGAGGTCCGCATCGGGATGCGACTGACCACGAACGAGAGCACTCAAAATACGAGAGCCGAGCATGCTATACACGGTCCCATTTCCCCCATATCCGAGCAAGTAAAACAAGTTCGGTCGATTCGGGTGCTCCCCGATGAACGGGAGTTGGTCCACCGACTCTCCAAACAAGGCGACCCAAGCATAATCGACTTCTAGGTCATACATCGGAAAGAGCTCGGCGATTTTTTCTTTCACTCGTTCCGCCCGATCGTTCATGAGCGCCTCATCGTGCGGCGTTTCGGCCTTGTCTTCGTCAAGCCCACCCGCGATAATTCGCCCGTCCGGAGTCGTGCGCAAATAGAGATATGGTCGTTTCGTCTCCCAGATGAGCGCGCGTCCTTCCCATTCGCTGAATTCGGCGATCGGATTCGTTGCGATGGCGTATGACCGATTCAAATCGATCCGATGGGAGTCGAGTAGGGGAGCTGGCCCATAACCTGTCGCAAAGATGACTTTATTCGCTTTAAATGTCCCGTTTGAGGTGAACACAATCCATCCATCACCATCAGACACGACCTCATCCACCGACGTCTCTTCAAAAATCGGGACGTGTTGTTTCGATAAATGGCGGATGATTTGACGACTGAGCGTGAGCGGATTGACCTCGGCATCGCCTTTTGTGATGAGGGCCGCCGGTTTTTCAAATGGGAAGCGTTCACGTAGTGCCTCACGATCCAACCACTCCACATCAAAACCGTGTTTGGCTAGCATCTCATACTCACGTTGCAATTTGGCAACATCGTCCTCTTCACTCGCAAAACAAAGGCTGTCCCGTCGAATATATATATCGGATGCATCGACATCTTTCGCCACCTGGTCGAGCGATTCGACCGCGTCGAGACATAATTGATAGAAGCGTACCGCTGCCGCTTCTCCAATTTTTTCTGCAAGTTCATGTAACATGATGTCATTTGAATATTGAATTAAACCGGTATTTGCTGATGTGCTTCCGGTACCGACTTTTCGCCCATCGAGCACCGCAAAATCGACGCCATCTCGTTGTAACGTATAAGCCGTCAACGTTCCGGACATACCGGCTCCGATGACGAGTACGTCGTAATGCTCTTTTTTGTCAGGTCTTTCTAACACGACGTCCTCTGATTCGGTCGTTGGCCAATATAAATCTCCGTTATACAATTCCATCGGTCTCATCCTCCATGATATTCAGTATCTTCCTCTTTATCCCCGCTTCAATAGAGGTGAAACCAAAAAACCGCAGACGATGTGTCTGCGGTTCAACATGTTATTTCTTGATGATGATGGATGAAGGAGAAGCGCCTTTCGTATATGTGATGCGTTGGACGTTTTTTGCCCCGCGAATCTCAGCAAGGTTTTTCCCGTCAACGATTACTTCTTTTACCGTCGCGCCTTTGAAGTCGATGATGGCACCGGCTTCTTTCGGTTTCACTTGAACGACGACATTTTTCAACGGTTCTCCTGTCAATTCCGTGTATACGCCACGAACGAAGATGCCGTTTTTGAAGTTCGTGCCTTTTCCGATTGTCACGCCGATGTAATCCTCTTGAAGGACGAGGCGAGCAGCTTTATGGTTTTCTACAGTGTAACGCGTCAATTCCACTTCTGGTTCCGGTGTGAAGTCGATTTGTGCAAGTACTGGATCATGGTCACTCGCACGCCCTGACATCTCAGTGAAGTCCGAGTTGACGTGAATCATGTCAATTTTCGTAGAAGCGGCCAAGCGATTCGAGACGAGGATGTGATCGAGTACTTGTGAGTTCCCTTGATACACATACGAGTAGCGGTCGACAGCAGGAACTTTCTCGACCATGTTCGTCATCAAGTCGCCTTTGAAGATTTGGAGCGCATCCGAGAATTCGAAATCATTGAAGTCTCCGAGTGCGACGACGTTCGCTTCTGGATTCTTCGTCTTCACGTCCGCCACGAAGTTGTGGACGACTTGTGCGATTTTCTTACGTTGCACTTCACTTCCGAGTACGACCGGTTGTTGTGAACCGAAGAAACCAGTGTCGCCACCTTTCGAGTTCCAATGGTTCGCGATCACGATGACGTTCTCGCCTTGGAAGTCGAATTGAGCAGCTAACGGTTTACGCGAACGATCGAACGCTTCGTTCGTCGGATCGATACGTCCCGGGTTGTGCGTCAATTTCCCATCGGCGTATCCGACGGCCGTCGTCGCATCACCAGCAGGCATTCCCTCCGTCAATGACACGCGCTCAGGATCGTACAAGAAGCCGACACGGATGTTGGCATCTGGGGCGCCTCCGTCTTGGTTGTTCTCTGGGTCGATGTTGACGTATTTATACGTCTTCCCACCGACAGCGACAATGTTATCGATTAAGCGCTGATAGCTCTGGTCAGCGGCAGAACCTGCCCCTTTATCCTGTCCATCGTTGTCTTGTACTTCCGTCACACCGATGATGTCAGGGCTGTTCAATTCGTTGACGAACGCTTTCGCCAGTTTGAGTGCCTTTTCATCTGATGTTTCTTTGATGTTGTTCGAGAAGTTCTCTAAGTTATACGATGCAATCGTTAATTGATCTTCTTCTGCCTCGATGAATGTCTTCTCACGCTGCGCATCTCCTTTGACGAAGGCAGCTTTCATGTCTTCAAGGGAGGCTTGAATCTTATAGTTACCGAACGAATAGCCGACAACACCGACAATCGGTCCATTGAATCGGTCGCCTGTCGCGACATCGAATTCACGCGCTTCCGCGTTCGGCTCGAGACGGAACTGAATGCGTTCCGGGTTTGCGTCGTTCTTTTTCAATAAGACGCCGCCATTGTACGTCTCCGTTGGCGTATCTTCGAGAACTGTGACTAAGTCACCGTATTCTTGTGGTCCGACCGACTTCAAGTTGTTCGTTTGAACACGCATTCCTTCAAGGCTCTCCCAGAAGTCGATGGCATCCTTCTCCGGATTGAAGACGGCGAGGTTGTCGCTGTCGATAAACTCGGTCGGAAGGTTTGAGGCATCAATCGTGATTGGAGTCGGAAGTGTCACGCCGCTCGCGACGACTTCGACTTTTCCGTTACGTGTATCGATTTGTGTCATCTTCATATCTGTCTGTTGACGGTCGCTGTATCCTTCGATCGCATACTCGCTCACTTTTCCGTTCACTTTGACGAGGTCACCGACTTGAATGCCGGCAATCGAACGTCCACCGTAAAGGACAATCCCTTCAGATGTCCGTGCATCGTCATCGGCTTCCGAATCAGGCGTTTGGATGAAGTAATAGGTCGTCCCACTTGAGACGAACGTAGACGTGACGATTCCTTCGACACCTTCAACCGTCTGTCCGTTCATCGGAGTCGTATGGTTCGCACCTTGGATGTCGTGAATGCGAATCTTGTCTGTGATCTTATAAGAGAATGTTGAGACGGCGCTGAATGTGTCTCCCGTTTTCACGACCGTCTTCAATGTCGTCGAGTTTTCAATGCGGATTGGGTTTTCGTAACGAAGCCCATTCTCTTTTGGATCAGAGCCGTCGAGTGTATAGAAAATCTCAGCGTCTGCTGTCGTTGTCGAGAGCGTCACGTCTTGTGGACCAACGAATGTACCGGCACCTGGTTTCGCGACAGCCGGCCGAAGAACGGACGTATCGATAACCGTGTCCGCCGGGTCACGAGGGATGATTTGGTACGTATCGTCAAACTGTTGAACGATTCCTGTGATCGATGAATAGTTCACATCCGTCTGTAAATCAAGGATGCCTCGCTCGTCGCGAACGACGAACTCCTTCGTTCCGTCCGTCGCCGTCAAGTTCTGACCGCTACCTGTGAGTGTGACATTTTTGACGGTAACGAGTTCGGATTCGACGTCCTCGTTGATATGTTCCCCTGTCAAGACTTGGGCAGTAGGAAGTGTTGCTGCTTGTTTTGAAACAACGACAGCGCTGTTCAATTGAAGAAGCTCACGGTACGAACCGACGACCCCTGTGACAACGACCTCGTCCCCGACGTTGACGGCAAGAGATGTCGGACGGATAGACAGACCACCTGTTGCGTCTTGAATGGAGATGGTGTTCGCTAATTTAGCCGTGACGACTCCTTTTACGGTGACCGTCTCATTTTCTGCCTTTGTTCGTGCATCAGCAATTGAAATTGGTGTGATTGGTGCAGGAGGCTCCGTTGTGCCGCCATCTCCGTATTCGACGCCTTGGAACGTATGTAACCCGAGATTGTCGAACGTGTCTTGTGGTGTCGATGACCATTCGACAGCCGGGTCGAAGGCATCACTGCCATCACTGTCTCCCTTTGTGACCGTGTCTTTACGGATGAGCGATTGGTCAGCAGTCGCAACGGTCGTTCCCCATTTTGTCCCTGGGTCGAAGCCGAGTTGACCGAAGACATCAAGAACCGTGTCTCCTTTTTTCAAGACGATCGTGTCATCCCCGTTGAAGTTCGTCACGGCACTCACCGTATCCGATTTTGCTTTCAATGTGTCCGACGCACTGCCGTTCACAATGATATATGTAGCTCCTGGTACGAGGGTGCCAGTCAAATTCAATGTATTTCCGGCAGTCGTACCTCCGTTTGAATACAGTTCAATTTTGTAAGCGGAAAGGTCGATTGTCGCGTTCGTTCCATTGAATAACTCGATTGCTTTATTGTTGCTCGATCCTTCTACGTACTCGGAAATGAAGAGATCTGATGCGTTCAACGTCTCGGCGTTTACGTTTGCCGCAATCGGCGTCATACTGCTGACGATGAGTCCTGCTGATAAGGCGAGGCCAGTGACTGCCTTAAATGATTGTGTTGGTTTCCCCATGTGTAAGTCTCCCTTAGATGTAATGGTCTAATCCGATTTCCCCAACTTGCGTCGTTATAAATAAGTGAATTTATATCCTCCTTTTTCAAAAAAACGACATGATAGCGCTTACATTACTTTTCTTGTGACGAATCCCTTGAAAAATTATTCGTGTATTGTCAAAAATAACACGTTCATTTCCCAAGTTTTTTTACTACATGTTAAACATAACCAAGCAGACGTCAGAACTCAATCCACTAAACACAAAGTTATGATTACATTTTGATTACAAGGTAAATGTAGTCGGAAGAACTTGACGATTGGCTTGAGAACTCTTACACTCTTCTAATACGAATTAATTGTATCGGTTAAGTTAGAATTAAAGGAGGCACTAATGAAAGCAGTCAATTACCCAGTCATTCCTGGAGCAGGCGCATTTTATTATGAAGGAAACGAGATCGGTGTTTTGCTTTGTCACGGCTTTAACGGGACACCTCAAAGTGTACAGGATGTCGGAATTGAGTTGATGAAGCAAGGGTTCACGGTGTATGCCCCGCGCTTGAAAGGGCATGGGACACATCCGGAAGACTTTCGATGTTCGACGCATCGATGTTGGTATAAAAGTGTGACGAAAGGAATCGAGCGGTTGCGCGAGTCGTGTCAGACGGTCATCGTCGTTGGTCAGTCAATGGGTGGGACGTTGGCACTCAAGGCTGCCCTTGAAGGGAAGGCGGATGCGATCGTGACGATCAATGCCGCGTTATCGGTACCAGGATATGCGTGTCATGCGTCGGATACCGAGTGTCGATTTATCGACGAAGACGCACCCGACATCTTGGCAGACGATGTATATGAGATTGTCTATGACCGTGTGCCTACAAGAGCGATTCGGGAATTGCTTTCGCTGATTGACGAGGTGCGACCGCACGTCGGAGCAGTTGATGTGCCGACGTATGTCATCCATTCTGCTGTCGACAACGTGGTGCCACCTTCCGACTCCATCTGGTTGTTTGAGCAGTTACAAGGAACAAAAGAATACGCGGTGCTACCAAACTCGTATCACGTCGCGACGATGGACCATGATTGGAAGCATTTGTCGAAGCTGATCACGACCTTCTGTGAACAGGTTGGGGCGCGCCATCAAAATGCAGTGTAAAAACTGCATTTTTTTGTGGGCTGATTCTTTGCAAACGCTTGCACTAGTGCTATGGTAGATGTGAATCATACCTTATTGTAGGAGGCACGGTGCCGTATGGAGACGTTGTTCAGCCAAACGAAACAAACAGAGATCAGTCGTGTATGGTGGAAAGAGGCCATCGCCTATCAAATTTATCCACGAAGTTTCAACGATTCGAACGGGGATGGAATCGGTGATCTTCGCGGAATCATTGAAAAGCTCGATTACTTAGAAGACCTTGGAATTGATGTCATTTGGATTTGTCCGATGTACAAATCGCCAAACGATGATAACGGATATGATATTAGTGACTATCAAGACATTATGGATGAGTTTGGGACGATGGAGGATTTTGATGCCTTGCTAGAGGCGGTGCATGCACGAGGGATGAAGCTGTTGCTCGACCTCGTCGTCAACCATACGTCGGACGAACATCCATGGTTCCTTGAATCGAAGAGCTCGAAAGACAATCCGAAACGAGATTGGTATATTTGGCGAGATGGGAAAGATGGGATGCCACCGAGCAACTGGGCGAGTATCTTTGGTGGGTCCGCTTGGGAATATGACGAACCGACCGATCAATATTACTTGCACGTCTTCTCAAAGAAACAACCCGATTTGAACTGGGAGAATCGTGAAGTTCGGACGGCTGTCTATGACATGATCAACTGGTGGCTCGATAAAGGAGTCGACGGATTCCGTGTCGATGCGATCAGTCATATTAAAAAGATGCCGACGGAGACGATGTTATCTTCTCCGGACGGAAAATCGATCGTGACGGCGTTTTCGATGTACTCGAACATTGACGGAATTCATGAATATCTACAAGAGATGAAGCGAGAAACGTTTTCCAAATACGACATTATGACTGTTGGGGAGACGAACGGAATCGAGCCGGAAGAAGCTGACCAATGGATGGGGCCAGAGAATGGTGCGATGAATATGGCCTTTCACTTTGATCATGTCGATATCATGCGACGGTCGCGTCTTGCCCCGCTCGATGTCGTCGAGCTTAAACGAATCTTCGATAAATGGCAGCAGGGGTTACGCGAAACTGGATGGAACGCATTATACATTGAAAACCATGACATGGTGCGAGCGGTATCTCTCGTCGGGGATGAGCATCATTATTGGCGTGAAAGTGCCACGGCGCTTGGGATGATGTACTTCTTCATGCACGGGACACCATTCATTTATCAAGGACAAGAAATCGGGATGAAGAATGTGCCGCTCCCATCCATTCATGACTATGATGATGTCGCGACGAAAAACGAGTACTTCGAACGGATCGCGAACGGGATGAGTGAAATCGACTCGATGCAACAAGTATGGGGCACGTCTCGTGATAACGTCCGGACACCAATCCAGTGGGATGCCTCACCTCATGCTGGTTTCTCGACGACGACCCCGTGGATGCCGATTCATGAAGAGTATGAGACGCTCAACGTCGAGGCACAGCGACACGACCAGCACTCCATTCTGTCGTTCTATAAGGAGATGATCCGTCTTCGTCGAGCTGAGGAAACGTTTACGTATGGTCGTTATCGTGACGTCTTGCCTGAACATAAGCAAGCTTTCGTCTATGAGCGTATATTTGAAAACAACCGCTTCTTCGTTGTCGTCAACTTGACCGCCAATCCGGCAGAAGTGACCGTTCCGGAAATTGCAGGCGCCACGCTTGTCATGACGAATGAGATTGACCCGGAAACAATTGATACGGAAACGTTTATGCTTCGACCATTCGCAGCACGGTTATATCGTTTATGATAGAAAGGTACCTTCTGAGGAGGGTACCTCTTTTGAATGAAGGGTGGGACGAGGATGCATACGATTGAATTTTCCAATGACAACGAGGTCGTACGCATGGTCATTGGTGGTGCCGATCGCGAACGGTTGGAATTGATGATTGATGAGCGACGCGTTACGATTTACGTGAAAGCGTATCTCGATTTTGGAGAGGCGTTCGCTAAGGCGTTTCATTCGTTGAAAGGGACGGCCGCACTCCGTGATGTGGAAGGACAGTATGTCATGGATGTGACCTTTTCGCATCGAGGGGTCAGCGTTCGATTGTATGATCCGTTTCCTAAGAAGACGCTTCAGACCGATCAAAGTTACATGACAGAAACGATGCGACAGATCGGCATCTGGAATAGGCTGTGACAAATGAGGGAAAAGAGCATATGATAGAGATGGACTAAATGGAAAGGGGTGTCGGGTATGGATGGAACGAAACGTGCTGACATTCGCCCAGGACTCCACGTCCAAATCGTTTTAAAACAAGATCAACGAAGCGGAAAGCTGACGAAAGGCGTCGTTCAAGATATATTGACGAACTCGCCACGTCATCCGCACGGAATCAAAGTGCGTTTGAGCGATGGACAGGTCGGTCGTGTGAAAGTGATCGAAGCTGGAGGTGAGTAAGATGAGCGAGAAAAAACTATCTTTTCAAGAGGCGATGAAACAAAAGCTGGCAGAGAAGAAGCAAAATCAAACGAAGGTTCCCACGGGTTTACATGGTACAAAACAGAAACCGTTGACGAGCCAATTGACGAAAAAACCAAATAACCAGAAGAAACGTACTGGTATATAAAAAGCAGTCGCTCCTCAAAAGCGACTGCTTTTTATCTTTTAATCGTGTAACGTGTTTACGAAATAACCATTGTTAAACTGATCAAGAAGTTTTTGATAGTATTTCATTTGATCTATATTTTTGTTTGCAAGAGCCACTTCTGCACCAGACAATAGTTCACCCACGGTAAAGCCAGTTGATACACCACTGTCCTTATAAACGAGCTCAAGGTTCAAGAACGATGGGTCATTTAATAGTACATTGATTTTTGCGGCTGTTAATTGCATAATCAAACGTTTTTCTTCAGTCATTGATTTCGGCGAGCTTGTCATTAGTGCGGACAAGGCCTTTTGTCCTTCGAGTGTACTGACATCATAAGCAATTCCTTGAATATAAACGATTGAGCCATATTCGAACGATACTTTCTCATAGTTGAAGATGTTTTTCCAAAAGCCGATTGTATATACCCCATAATCAACCTCTGGTGGTGGTGTACAATCTTCAACGGTCAGTGTCACATATCGTACCCAAGGATTTCCTGTACCCGGATCACCAGGATAAGCAGTTTCCGTTTCTCCATTAACGATTGTATCTAGGTGGAGGAAGACGTTAAATTGGAAACCGTCTGATTTTAGAACGCTTTCGTTCACACCAAGATAACTTGCTAACGAAGCGTAAGGAATTAAGAGATGTGTTGGATCGACGAGGGATTTTGTTTTAAACTCATATGCGCCAGGACTACCGCGCTCAAGCGATTCACTGGTTAATCGAAAATCAATTTTAATATTTTCAGGTACGTCGGCTAACGTCACTCCGTCATTTAAATCGATGACAATTTTTAAGCCTTCCGCGACAAACTCAAAATCGACGACTCCAATCGGGATGTTTTGCCCTGCATAGATGGTAGAATCAGAATTCGTGGATACACACCACTGTGTCCCTCCGGTCGCTTCCGCCACATTTCCCTTCATAGGCAACAATGACAACACGAAGGCCAATATAACGAACCAAGATAACCACTTCCGATGTCTTTTCATGATTCTTCCTTCTTTCTTCTAGATGACTTTTCATGGTGAACAGAAGGTGGAGACTATAATTATGTAATACCCTGTACAAGTGAAAAACAATGATTGATTAGTGAAAAAAAGTATAAAAAATGAATGGTATTCATACGAGACCGTGTAATGAAAAGACACGGCAAATAAGAAAATGAAGTAAAAATAATGAAATTATATTTTTCTATACGCACTATAAATCATGATTTAATATTTCTAAACATTTTTATGTAAGCGCTTTAAGTACTTATAAATAAGGACTCTGGCTCAGATGATGTGAAAAAAGAGTGAAATCACCTATAAAAAAATTATTGATAATTGTCAGAATCTTTGTATAATTCAGAACTAAGACATCATAAAAAATTCTCAACTTCAGATTCACACAACAGGGAGGAACTTATTCATGGAAGCGATTCAAGGTATGTTACAAGGAAGCGTCGACTTTTTGAACAACATCTTATGGTCGTACGTATTGATCGCCGTTCTCGTCGGAGCCGGGATCTACTTCACGGTCAGAACACGATTTATGCAGTTCCGTTACTTAAAAGAAATGTTACGTACGGTGACAGATAAATCGGACGTTACACTTACAAAAGACGGGAAGAGTATTTCTTCAATGAAATCATTCTTTATCGGTGCCGCGACTCGAATCGGTACAGGTAACCTTGCCGGGGTCACGGTAGCGGTCACACTTGGTGGACCAGGAGCGGTCTTCTGGATGTGGATCGTCGCCCTTCTCGGTGGTGCGACAGCCATGATTGAAAGCACGCTCGCTCAAGTATACAAAGTGAAAGACGATGTCGCGTACCGCGGTGGTCCGGCTTACTACATCGAAAAAGGTTTAAACAACCGTGCACTTGGAATCGTATTCGCGGTTCTCATTGCTGTCACATTCGGACTCATCTTCAACTCTGTTCAATCGAACACGATCGCTGCAGCATTCGATAACGCATTTGGAATCGATGCAGCGATCGGCGGAGCAATCTTAGTTGTTCTTACTGGCCTTGTCATCTTTGGTGGTGTACAACGTGTCGCGAACTTCTCGGCAATCGTCGTACCTGTCATGGCTGTTCTCTACCTTGCTATCGCACTCTACGTTGTCGTTGTGAACTTCGCTGAACTTCCAGGCGTCTTCGCTATGATTTTCCAAAGCGCATTTGGTTTGAATGAAGCAGTCGGTGGTTCAATCGGTGCTGCAATCTCAATGGGTGTACGCCGTGGACTCTTCTCGAACGAAGCAGGTATGGGTTCTGCACCAAACGCAGCAGCTGCTGCTGAAGTATCGCACCCTGCGAAACAAGGTTTCCTTCAATCACTCGGTGTATTCTTGGATACGTTGATCGTATGTACAGCAACTGCAGCGATCATCCTTCTCTCAGACAGCTACGCTGCTGGAAATGGTGAAGGGATTGTCCTTCTTCAAAACGCATTGACTGAGCAAATCGGAACACTTGCTCCAGCATTCATCGCTGTCAGCGTCTTCTTGTTCGCCTTCAGCTCGATCGCAGGAAGCTACTACTACGGTGAAACGAACATCGAATTCATCAAGAAGAGCAAAGGTGTAGTCTTTGGATTCCGTCTTGCGACAATGGCATTCGTTTTCATCGGAGCGGTCGCAAGCCTCGGATTCGTATGGAGCCTCGCTGACCTCTTCATGGCAGGGATGACATTGATCAACATCGCGGCAATCACATTGCTCGGTGGCGTTGCCTTCAAAGTTCTTAAAGATTACGAAGAGCAACGAGCTCAAGGTCTCAACCCACGCTTCTCGGCTCGTAAACTCGGTATCGAGAATACAGAGTGCTGGGATGTGGAAGAAGACGAAGTGGCACAAGGTACTGTTCAAGCAGCAGCAGCCGACGCTTCAAAATCATAATTCGTGAAATGCAACAAACAGGGACCCTGCTAATCGGGGTCCCTGTCTTTTTATGCATGATGACGTATCGGCTTGACGGTTTGTTCCGTCTCCGATTTGTTCAAATACAAGTAACTTCCGGCAACGAACAACGCACCACCGACAATATTGCCGAGTGTGGCGAAGAATAGATTGTAAAGGGCACCGCTAAAGGTGACGAGATCCGACGGTACATAGTGGAGCGCGAGAGCGAAAACGCCCATGTTCGCAATTGAGTGCTCGAATCCAGCGGCGAAAAATACGACGACCGGAAGCATCGTCAGCATAATCTTCGCGACATCATTGTTCGTTTTGAGTGGCATGAAGATGGCCAAACAGACGAGCACGTTACACAAGATTCCTTTCAAGAAAATAGCAAGGGCGTCTCCACCGATTTTCTTCGCGGCGACGACAGCGAGCAAATGGTCACCCGTCACGTCACCCATACTATGAGCCCCGATGACGAGAAGCGATAGCAAGACGGCACCAATCAAGTTACCGACCCAACTGAGTCCCCATATTTTTACGAGGTCGAACCAAGCGACACGTCCTCGTTTTGCACCAGTGTAGAGATACATGGTGTTGCTCGTAAACAATTCTCCCCCCATCCAGACGATGAAGACGAGTGCCACTGAGAAACTAGCGCCCGCAATCAGCATCGTTCCGGGGACATCGATGAACATGTTTCCGACGGTGAATGAGAAGACGACTCCAATTCCGATTAAAAAGCCAGCGATTATCGATCGTAACATGTATTGAGGAAATGAATGTTGAAGCAATGATGATTTCTTAAATGCGGCTTCTTCCATATAATCGACGACTTGCTTTTCCATGAAAAGACCTCCTTTAGACCCTTTCAGTCTAGGAGGTCAACGTGAAGTTTGCAATTGTTTTCACAAACTTTTAAGAAGTTCTCAAGAAACCGTTCACATCGTTGCCACGAGTTCAACTTTGATGCGGTCCGGGTCTTCAAAAAATAGTGCTGTATAGTTTGGGCCTCCTGCGTGGGGGAAGCGGTCTGCGTACAATTCACGAAACCCGTGTGATGCGAGCTGTTGCCGAACTTCTTCTAATTGTGCGAGGGAAGACGCATGAAATGCCAAGTGGTTGAGACCAGTCTTTTTTCGGTGATACGGTGGCGCAAGGTGAGTCTTTTCCGTTTGAACGAACACGAGATATGTTTCACGGTATCGATAGCTCCGTCCTTCGGGCCATGATTGATAGAGCGTGTACCCAAGTTGTTCACAGAGGAGCCATTCCCAGGCTTGTGTACTGTTATGTAGGTTCGAAACGTAAAGTTCGACATGGTGAAGCATGAGAATCATCCTTTCGATGGACGTTTGAAAATGGTCCGTTCGGTATAATTGAACTATACAACGAATGAGGGAGGAAGCGTATGGATCGGACAGGGCTCGTCTCAAATATTTTGATTGCTGGAAAGACCGGTGTCGGAAAAAGTGCGTTCATCAACTATATATACGGACATGACGTCGCCGAATCGCGTGCCGGAAGTCCGGTCACTCAAGAAGGGCTTCACAAATACGAGTATTACGATTTAGAACGGGGCATCTTGTTTCGTTTTTTCGATACGTGGGGGCTCGAGGCGGACCGCTCTGAAGAGTGGCACCAAGCGATCCTATCCATCGTCCATCAGCGTGAAGGGGCGCTCGATATCGCAGAGTGGTTTCATACGATTTACTACTTATTGTCGGTGCAGTCAGGACGTGTCGAGGCGTATGAGCTCGAGGCGATTTTAAAACCTTTATATGAGCGGGGGAGCAACGTCACCCTCATTCTGACTAACTTCAACGAAGACGACCCGATGAGTGTGCAAAAGGCAGAGGCGATGGAACGGGTATTGTTACGCGAACTGCCGATTGAAGAAGAGGACATCATCCGTGTCAACAGTGTCGAAAAGAAGTTACTGACAGGAAAACACGTCCCGGTAAGAGGATACGAAGAGGTATGGAATCGGAATCGGACGAACCTATGGAAAGACATCGAGCGAAAACTTCCCATTAACTTGACGAATCATCTTCTTGAAGAGTTAGAGGATTGGCGAATTCGGAGTATCGCTTCGGCAGAGACGATTCGGATGCTGACCCCGCAAGCGATGATTAGTTGGAAAGCTAGAAAAATAGAGAAAGATTTAGAAAAGACGCTTGAAGAGGCCGCTTTGACGACGGAAGAGGCGATGGCAGAAGGGGTGCGTCATTATATCCAACTCATGCAGCGGTACCCACTCGTCGGAGAGCAAGCAGACCTTTTGTTTAGAACAAGACGAGTTGAGCTCGGATTTGACTACTCGTTCGGAAAAACAGTTCGAAAGATGGTTCTCGGAATGATTCCTGGAGTGCACTTCATCTACTGGGCATTCAAGCGTCGGGCGGCAGAGCGAGGGATTAAAAAGGCCATCGAGCAACAATATGCATCTGTAAGACAAACGATTGAAGAAGAGATTCGACGCGGCTTTGAGCGCGAGATGGGTCAGCTTGGTCGCACGCTCAACTCATAAGGGGGAAACGTAAATGGAATCGACGAAACGATTTGATTTTAAAGATTATGATTTAAAGGCAGAACTCGAGCGGCTACGGGGCAATGTCAAAAAACCAAACATCCTCATCGCGGGAGCAACGGGAGCAGGAAAGAGTTCTGTTGTGAACTACGTGTTTGGACGTGATTTGACGAAAGTAGCAGCCGGGGAACCGGTCACAAGAGGAATTCATCAATATACGAGTGATGATATCGCAGTCACCTTGTTCGACAGCGAAGGATATGAGATCGGGAGTGCGCGGCAACAACATTACGAAGAGGAAGTCATCGGGTTTGTGGAGAACGCAAAGCGGCAAGAAGCATCCAAACGAATCCATCTCGTCTGGTATACCATCAACGCTGCGACAAAGCGTGTCACGCCACTCGACAAGGCCTTGATTCGCCGTCTACGTGAATCGACCGCTGTCGCCGTCTTATTCACACAAATCGATCAGGTCGATTTAGATGAACTGACGGCATTGCGGAATGAACTGAATGGAATCCTTCCGGAAGATGCAATCTTCCAAGTCAGCATTTCTTCGGAAATATTGAACAATGAAACATTGCGGCAATACGTGGATTGGGAACGGTTGATTGTGTGGTCGGTGGAACAGCTAGATGCTTCCTTACAGGAAGGGCTCTTGATGGAGATTCATGCAGAGAGTGAAGCGATGCTCAAGTTAAAGCGTAAAAAGGCGAATCGAATCATCTCTGGCTATGTCGCGAGCGCAGGAACGGCTGCTGCGGTTCCGCTCCCGTTTGCTGATGCCGTGGCATTGACGCCGATTCAAGTGACGATGAGCGTCCATCTATTTCGCTATTGGGGTGTCAAAGCGAGTGATGATTTGTTGAAGACGCTCATTGGAAGTACCATCATTCCACAAATCGGTCGCACGTTATCGAAAACGATCTTATTGAACGTCATGAAGTTTTTCCCGGGAGCGAACGCCGCGGCCGGTGTCATCAATGCGACCGTCGCATCAGGGATCACGTGGGCCATCGGACTCGCCATTAACGAAATCGCCTATCGAAACGCTATGGATTCATCGAAAACGATTGAACAGTTGTTAAATCAAGAGTTCGGGTCACTGTTTGAACAGTATTTGAAGCAAAAGCCGAAGTCGGATCAACCCTCTTAACGCTTTCCATTTGTTAGACTACAAGTAAGTGTAGAGAGGGGGAGAAAGATGAAGAAACGAATCTATATTACGCGTCGCTTGCCAGAAGAGGCAGTCGAACCGCTTCGCGATCAATACGATGTGCGCATGTGGAAGCATGAAGGGGAAAGTGTGCCGCGAGAGGTGCTGTTAGAAGAAGCGTCATCTGCGCATGCGCTCTGGACCATGCTCAGCGACACGATTGACCGTGAAGTGTTTGAGCGTGCCACACAGTTAGAGGTCGTCTCCAATTTGGCGGTCGGATATAACAATATCGATTTGAACGCAGCGAAAGAGAATAGCGTCATCGTCACCAACACACCCGATGTCTTGACGGAAACGACAGCAGATTTGACGTTTGGTCTCATGATGATGACGGCACGACGTCTCGGAGAGGCGGAACGTGACTTGCGCGCCGGGGAGTGGAAGTCCTGGCTGCCGATGGGCTACGTCGGGATGGACCTTTATCAAGCGAAATTGGGTATCATCGGAATGGGGCGAATCGGTGAAGCGGTCGCACGTCGGGCAAGAGGATTTGACATGGAAGTTCTATACCATAACCGGACACGGCGACATGAGTCGGAGTCGATGTATGGCTTCACCTATGCGGAACTCGATGAACTATTGACACAATCCGATTTCGTCGTCGTTCTCGCACCGCTCACGGACGAGACACGGGGAATGCTCGGGGCTAAAGAGTTTGCCAAGATGAAGGAAACATCCATTTTCATCAATGTGGCTCGTGGAGAAATCATCGATGAAAAGGCGCTATATGAAGCACTTAAAGCGAGGAAGATTTGGGGAGCGGGATTAGACGTATTCACAAAAGAACCAATCGACCTCGGTCATCCATTATTGACGCTTCCGAACGTGACGACATTACCGCATATCGGGAGTGCAACGATTCGGACACGTCTGGCGATGATGGCATTGAATCGAGATGCCATCACAAATGTGCTCGAAGGGAAAGAACCGAAGAATCGTTTGACGTAAGAAGAGCCTGACGCGGGTGCGTCAGGCTCTTTGTTACTATGTTAGAAACGTCGGATATTATCCGGATCTTCTACGTCATTTCGATAAGCACGATCATCGAGACCACGTAGTTTTTCCTCGCGATCTGGATTCTTCGTTTCTTTATCCAGTTTATCTTGCTCCGGGTCTACGGGATGGCTTGGGTCGATGGTCTGAGCCTCACGATAAGGTTTTGAGTCGATTTCCAATCCATCGTCAGTATGACTACCGAGATGAGTCGATGATGCGTCTTGATATGGTTTCGAATCGACTGTCACCCCGTCTTGATGACGACGTTCAAAGTCTTCATCCACATAAACGAGGATTTTCCCGGCTTCTACATCGTCATAGTGACGTTTTACTTCCTCTTCGCTCAGTCCCATGTTGCGTAGACCAGCGTGCACGTCTTCATGACCGCTGAGGAACGCCCGAACCTTATCGAACCAGCTCGCTTGATGGGTCGCTTCCGTATGAACATCTGTATCACGTCTCAAAATCGAAACGTTGTCTTCATGTTTTGTGACGACATAAATGTGTGAGTCTTCATACCCTTTCGCTCGCAACTCCTCGATTTTCCCAAGTGCTGCATCCAGCGTATCGTGCATACTGATAAATCGTTTCTCATTCATAGTCGTTCCTCCTTATAATCGGCGATGATCTTCTAATCCAGAATGACCGCGTACAATCGGATCATCCTTTGTACCACGTGGATTCTCGTCGTGATCGTTAAATGGTTTCGCGTCAAAGGCGATCCCATCCGCTTTTTCCCCTTTATCATGATCGAGCTCACTGTCTTTTTTATACATGTTCGGATAGCGGTCGTACGAGTGTCGATCGATGTAGAGTAGAATCTGTCCTTCATCGATTGCATCATAATACTGTTCCGCTTCGGCATCGTTTAGCCCCATATTACGTAACTCATCACGAATGCGGTCACTTCCGTGTAGGAATGCTTTGACACGGTCAAGCCAATTGACGTCACGGATACCGGACTCGGCATTCACATCCGTGTGGTCACGTAACGCAGAAATTTCCCCGTCCCGCTTGGCGACCACATGCATATTCTTTTCAGCTTCCCCTGCGGCTTTCAGCTCTTCCACTTTGTGCATGACTTCCTGTTCGCTCTGGAACAGGCCAATCATTTTTCGATCTGACATCGAATACCCCCCTTTAGAATTTTCAATCTAAAACAAGCGTCACAATAGGAGTAATTTCCGTTCTCGCCATAATTGAAACAAAAAACGCCATCTCCTAAGAGGAATGGCGTGGTTAGTAATAAAGCATGAGCGTATCGTCTCCGAGAGAACAACGTGTACTCTTCCAGACGAACTCGATTAATGTCCAGATGGCCATAAAGCCACTGATTGCCATTAAAATGAGCGCATAGAGTGGGGTCAACTGAATGACGAATGACCAACCAATTGTCATTAAGAGCGGTTGAATCAGGAAAATGGACGTGATGTAGACGACAACGATGAGCAAGGCGAACGCAATACGCCGACCGAGCGTCTGGATGTGATGTCGGAAGCGGGTCAATATGCCGAAGATGGCACCGGTCACGAGGACGGGTAACAGGAAGGCCAGATAATCAATTGGATACGTGGACATGGGGGCGGTGAATAGTCGACCGCTAAAGACATCGTCAATCACGAGCAGTAAGTTGGCGTAGGCAAATGCCAAAATCATACCGAGTAGCCAGCCGAAGCGGTTCCAAATCGTACGAGACGATTTGAGTGCTTCAATCTTTGTGTAGGCGAGGAAGGCAAGGTCGCGCACTTCGATTTCTTTTAACGAAAGCTTGGCTTCGTTCAATTGATTGACGGCCCAATCGAATTCCCGGTTTGCTTGCGCTTTTTCATGAGGTTTTAATTCATCCGAGGCATCAATCAACACGTGATAGCGTCGACGATATTCTTCATTTGTTTCAGGTTGTTCAATGAGGAAACGAGCGTATTCCTGAGGATCTTGATTTAAAAGGCTTTCGAGCGACTGACCACTTTTCTCAGCATGCCGGATGTAGCCAGCGAGTGCGAGTAGATGTCGGTCCGCTTCCGCCTCATTTCCAAGTAGTTCGATGAGGCGTTGGCGCACGTCGTTAAAGAACTGTTGGACCTTCGGATCATGAATCATATTCGGTTCCAGGGAGATTCCTCTCCTTTCTTGGTTTGTCATGGTCAAGCGGGTGGTTCGTCATTATGAGAAAGTTTAAGTGACTCGAAATCACCTTGCTCGATACTTCGAATCAAAATTTCGCTTCCACCCATATTTGTCGAAAGCGGGATGGAGTAGACGTCACAAAGACGCATCAATGCGCTCACATCCGGTTCATGAGGTTGAGCAGTTAATGGGTCTCTGAAAAAGATGATCATATCCATCTCCCCGCGTGCGACGGCAGCACCGATTTCTTGGTCCCCTCCAAGCGGTCCGGATCGGAAGCAATGGACAGGCAAGCCGGTCGCTTCAGCGATTCGCTTACCCGTTGTACCGGTCGCAAACAACTGATGTTTCTTTAGTATATGGGTGTAAGTTTTAATGAGGACGATTAAATCATCTTTCTTCTTGTCGTGAGCCACTAAAGCGATATTCATCCTAAATTCCTCCTAACATGACGTCTCTTGTTATTCGTATCATATTTGACTTCATTTGGCACGATTTCTCTCTTAAACTAACGTACCCATTTCCAATGAATCGTAATAGTCATGTAAACGAATTGACTTACAGTTCAGGTTTGATGATTTTGAAATATAGGTATGTATGAAATAGTACTGTTAAATAAAAACAATCATTTCATGTGAAAAAGGAGGAAGATTCGATGAACAACACAACGTATAACTTCAATACGTTCATGTCATGGCTACCAGAGCTTTTGCTGGCAATTGTTATTCTTGTAGTCGGTTATATCTTGGCAAAAGTATTGGAAAACGTGACACGTAAAGCATTGAAGAAGGCACGACTCGATGAGCGGGTCGGTATCAAAAAAAATGAGGAGAAAGGAGAAAAGTGGACCCCTGAACGCATTATCGGAAAAGTCGTGTTCTTTGGGGTATTACTCCTCGCATTCCTGATTATCTTTGAATTCATGAACGTTCCAGCCATTACGGAACCATTCAGTCAGATTTATGAAGGATTCTCTGGATTGATCATCGGTGTCATCAAAGCCGGCTTGATTTTACTCGTTGCTTGGGTCATCGCTACCCTTTTGAAAAAAGGGATTCAAATGGCGGGACATCGTTTGAATTTGAGCAAGTTGATGGAAAAAACGGGGCAAGAGTCGACAAGCGTCAACCAAACGAAATGGGTCGACACGGTTGCGAACATCGTCTTCTATCTCGTGCTCTTATTGGCATTACCGGCTGTACTTGACGCCCTTGGACTTCGTGGGGTCAGCGGACCATTCGAAGATTTATTGAACAGTTTCCTCGGATTCATTCCGAAACTTGTCGCAGCAGCGCTCATTTTCGCAATCGGGTATGTGGTGGCGAAGATTGTTCGCGACATTTTGACGAAATTCCTCGAAGCTGCAGGACTAGATCGCTTGGCAGAGCGATTCCATCTATCTGATTACGTGAAAGGATCGAGTCTTGCGAAGGCAATCGGTACAATCGTCTTCATCTTCATCATGATTCCGGTGACGATTTCGGCGCTTGAGGCGCTCGATATTCGAGGGATCTCGGAACCGGCGATTGCGATGCTCAATGATGTCCTTGTCATGATTCCAGACATTCTCGTTGCAATCGTCCTCGTCCTCGTCGGGGTGTTCGTTGCAAAATGGTTGAAAGGGGTCGTTGTATCACTTCTTGAAAATCTTGGCGTCAACTCGTTGGCTCAAAAAATGGGCTTCGGGGAACGTGCATCTTCGATGTCAATTGCCCAAGTGGTCGGTGTCATTGTCCAAGTAATCGTGATCTTGCTCTTCGTATCCGAAGCTCTTCAAGTCGCGAATCTTGAGTTCATGGCATCCCTCGCGACAGCCATCTTTGCTTACTTGCCGATGGTCATTGCAGCACTCATCATCTTGGCAGTCGGAGTCTGGTTGGCGAACATGGCAGAGCGGTTGGTCGGAAGTGTGCTTGTTGATGGAGCAGGACAACCGAGTGCGCTTCGCTACGTAGCGAAGTATGCGATTCTCGGACTCGTCTTCTTCATGGCAATTAGTCAGCTCGGCATCGCACCGATGATTGTCAATACAGCATTCCTTCTTATTCTTGGAGCTGTTGCCCTTGCCTTCGGTCTTGCTTTCGGTCTTGGTGGTCGCGAGACGGCGGCACGTTATTTGAAAAAGGCAGAGCGACGCATTGATGAAACGGAAGTTTCAAAAGAAGGTCTCGAGCAGGAGAAAGAACAGATGAGCCGCGAAGCGGAAGCTGCAAAACAACAAGCGAAGCAAGGCGTGGAGCAGTCGAAACATGAAGCAGAACAATCGAAACACGAGTTGAAGCGAGATGTTCAAAATCCAAAAGTTGACCATGTTGATGGACCGGAACCGAATCCGTTCCATGAAAACATCACTCCGGATCAGGACAATCGATCACTTGATGATAACGATGGTCCGTTACGCCCATAATCGATGCTTGAACGGGTCTCCCACAAGGAGATCCGTTTTTTTGTTCAACTCAAGCATAAATCTGGTCGATAGTAAAAGAAAAGAGTGTAGGGGTGAGGGGGATGTTTGAACGTTTTCAACGGACGCTCGTGATGAACTATATCATCGGATCAGGTTTGGCCGTCTTTGGAGTAGGTGGTGTCTTTATTTTTCAAACGCTTGACCTGTCCATTCGAGAGATTTTACTACTGTTAGGCATCATGTTGGGGGCGGGGATGGTTATGATTTTCTCAGAACTACTCTTATACCGTCGCCACATTCGACCGATACGACAGCTTTTTATGACCGAATCCCCATCGATTGACGAATTGACGTCGGCATTCGAACAAGCGAGTCGATTCCCGATTTTAACGGTGCAACGGATTTTAGGTCCTCATTTGTTTGGATTATCCATCCCGTCAATTGGTTTAACCGCCGTTTTTATTCAGATGGGGTGGATTGACTTACCTTATCGTTTGATCGGCTTGGCTGCAATCGGGGCCGTCATGATTGCGGTACTACATGCCTTGATTGAATATTTTTTGACGGTTCGATCGGTTGAGCCATTACTTGTATACATGAAAGAAAGGCATCTCGAACTTTATCATCTGCCTATTCATGCAACGTATCGATCATTTAGTGTCCGAACTAAATTATTGGTCAGTATGCTCATTACGGGTATCTTTCCCATCATGTTGTTCATGTTGGCGTCGAGTGTCCAATTGTCGACTTCGACTCGAACGGATACTTATTGGAATTGGGCGCTCGTGATTCTTGTCATCATCGTCGGAATTGCGGTGTTATGCAGTTTCTTACTCTATGACAACATCAAACGTCCGATTGGATTTTTGACGTCCGGCATCGAACAGATGGAGTCGGGACAACTTCAGAAAATCGAGAATCCGTACTTAGATGAGTTCGCCCAACTGATTGGGGGATTCAATCAAATGGTTGAGACGGTAACTGCTCGTGAACAAGAAAACGCACAGCTGTTAGACAGCCTCTTCATTTTATTCGCAGCAACGCTCGATGCACGTGATCCTTATACAGCAGGTCATTCGGAGCGTGTCGCGATGTATTCCGTTGAGCTTGCTCGCGCCATTGGCTTACCGCATGCACAAGTCGATTTACTCAATAAGTCGGCACTTCTACATGACATCGGGAAAATCGGGATTCGAGATGACGTCCTACTAAAAGAAGGGAAGCTGACGGACGAAGAGTTTTCAAAAATTCAAGAACATCCGACCATTGGCATCCATATTTTGAGTCAAATTCATTTACCTGCATCGCTTCAACCGATCTTAGCCGGAGTTCGATCGCATCATGAACGAATCGATGGCAAGGGGTATCCGGACCGCTTACATGCGGTCGACATTCCATTATTCGGAAGAATCATGGCGATTGCCGATGCTTATGATGCCATGACATCAGATCGACCCTATCGGTCAGGGATGCCAGTGGAAAAGGCGCTTTCCATATTGGAGAGCGGTCGGGGAACACAATGGGACGCGGAATTTGTGGACGTATTCGTCCAGCTTCGTCGTCAGGGCATATCAGCATAAGAAAAGGAGCAGCACCTCGTGTGCCGCTCCTTTGTCATATAGTTTGAAAGGCATATACCCCGAATACAGCTCCAATGACGACAACGACGAGGTTGACCCGTAGTAGCGCCAGGAAAGTGGCAACCACTCCTCCGAATAAGGCAGACGAGGTGGTGGTCGTGGAGGATAGGACGCCCGGAAAAATCAAACTAGCCAGTACCGCATACGGGATGAAGGAAAGAAATCGTTTCATATATGCCGGTAACGCCAATTCCTTTAGCCAGAGTAGCGGGACAAGGCGAGGGAGATACGTGACAAGTGCCAATCCTAGAACGAGTAGAAACAACGATATCATGTGACCTCTTCCTCCTTAAATACGAAAGCACCGATTCCGGCTGCGACAACGGTCGCGACGATGATTCGAATCCCATCTGAGATTGAGAAGAACGGGGTGATGACCCAATGGAGTATGGCTTGAATAATGATAGCTAAGCTTGCTACGACGAAGACGGGACGAGTCGTTAATGATGGAACGAGTAACCCGATGAACATCGCATATAGCGCAATCCCCATACTCGCCTGTAATGTGCTTGGAAGACCGAAGGCGAGGAAGACCCCCATCCACGTCCCCACATTCCAAGCAAGAAATGCGATTGTATTCAACCCGAGCACGAACATACCGGAACGGGCCTCTTGACGAGTAGAGGCGATACTGAAGGTTTCGTCGGTCACACCAAACGCGATGGTAGCCAATAGTCTTCGAGATGTACTCTCAATCCGTTGGGATAGTGCGGCGGACATTAAAAAATGACGAGAGTTTAGAATAAAGGTCGTCAAAATGATTTCCCAATACATCGAACCGGTCATCAGAAGTTGTACCGTAATGAACTGACTTGCCCCGGCAAAAATTAAAAAGGACATCGATAATGTGATGGCGTTCGGTAAATGAAAAGATTGTGCCAAAAGACCGAAGGCAATCGCAATCGGGATATATCCGATGGCAACGGGAATGCCGGCCCGTATTCCTGCACGAAACGTGGGTGGTGGTGAAACCGGTGATGTGGAATGAATCGACGACGCCATGATAGCCCTCCTCCTCCATAATTAAGATGATTTCTATGTCATTCGGGATGAATAAACGGTTTCCTGCTCAAACGATAAAAAAGAGGGTATACATGTATCGTTAAGGAGGGTGGTTACATGAGTCGTGCTGAAGAATTTTTGGCATCCTATCATCGAATCGAGGACTACTTGAGTCGAGAGATGGGAGATGGGCAACATTTCAGTTTTAGTAACATGGTGAATCGGTTAGCGAAACAAAATCCAATCATCGACCGGTATAAAGAAGATTTACATCAGATGAGTCAACTACGAAATGCCATCGTCCATGAGCGGCGTGAACCTGATTTTATTATCGCGGAGCCACACGAGTCGCTTGTTGCATTGATTTTAGAAGTAGAGCGAGAGCTCCTTCATCCACGTCTCGTCATTCCATTGTTTGCGAAATCGGTGGTGACGTTTCAGTCGGAAGATTTTTTGACGGAAGTACTCCGGGAGATTCGAGATAAAAATTATTCGCAATTCCCTGTATATCATGACAATGGGTCTTGGCGCGGACTGTTGACGAAAAAAGGAGTGACCAGTTGGCTAGCCGAAACAATCGACGGGCCTAACTTGTCACTCAAAGGAGTTCGGGTGAAGCACGTCCTTCACCACGATCCGCACATGCACCGGTATCGATTCATTCGCAAAGATGCGACGGTCATCGAGGCGCAGCACTGCTTTACGCAAATGAAAGAGGGCGCACGATATGACGCCCTTCTCATCACAGAAACCGGAAATCCGGATGAATCGTTACTCGGCATCATCCGGCCACAAGATTTATTGAACGCGCTCCGTTGAGGCGAGATGTTCAATGGCGACCTCATATTGGGTAACGGTATTGCCGAGGACGATTGGTTTCACTTCTGAAGTCCCATCATCACGCTTCTTATGGGCATGCTTATAGGCATTGCTGTCACGCCAGTTTTCAAAGCTTGCTGCATCACGCCACGTGGTCATGATGACGACATGGTCCATCGCTGCATCAGACGTATCCGTCAACACTTGCATGCGAACGAACCCGTCCATCGTTTCGATCCCTTTCGTTGTTTCAAAGCGTGCTTTGACCGCGTCGGCTTTCCCTTTTTCAACGTCTAATTTATTCATCACAATCCACATCCCTCATGTCCCCCTATACGAATAAGATGACTCTATTATAGCGCGAACGGGGAGATGCTTGAAAAAGGATGCTCACTCAACGTCTGCTCCACCATTCTTCGAACGCCCAGTTTTTCTGCTTCATCATCGTCGCTTCAGTGACACCGACATAACGCAAATGCCAAGGTTCGTAATTGTATTTTGTGATTTTCTCTTTTCCTTTTGGATAGCGGACGATAAATCCGTAGAGATGGGCGTTTTGAAGCATCCACTTCCCTTCAGGCGATCGGTCGAAGGCTTCATATAGCCCTAGACGTATGCGTTGACTCGTCATATCAACGGCGAGACCCGTTTGATGTTCACTGTGACCGGGACGTGCCACATATTTTGAAGCATATGCGACCCCGCGTGTATTGACATAATAGGTGTAGAGCGATTTTTGGGTCGAGTACGATCGGTAGGCGCTAAGGGCATATAACGTATGACCATGCTTCCGACCAGCGTAATATAGTTTAGCCAGAGCGTAAGCTGCTTCCGCTGTCATCAAGGTCCGTTCACTCCCTTTTTGATAAACAGTTGGAATGGTTAATGTGACAAGTTGTGGGGAACGGTAAGTGGACAGGAGTGCATTCGCCTTGTTGACTAGTCGTAAACGATCGGCAGATGGCATCTTCGGGATACCGGCTTTCAAGTTGGCAGATGGAGTGAAGTACTTCGTATTTCCGATGTAGACGTTCGACCAACTCCGATTATAGGTCGTATAGCGGACTGGGACGTTCGTTCGTAGCGTCTTAAGGATAGGGGAAGATTGCATGGCACGACCGTACAAATAGGTCGTTTTAATCGTGTAACCTGGTTGTGGGGACGAGGATGCCGCTGTCACTGGCGACACTTGAAACAACAGCAGACAAATGACAAAAATACGCAGGGACTTCATGGCAAAACGCCTCCTCGAGAGTTAGATGATGTTCCTTTTCCCGTTTTCTTGATAGACTGTGCATCTTTAATCCGCCTTTAGGTCGGAAGAGGATACGGCTTGGGTCCGATGAAGGTGGGCATGAAATTCGATACAATAAAGATAACGAATGAGATCGTAGAGAGGAGTGAGCGAATGGAAGCTTTGGTCGGTTTACCACTTTTATTGCTCGTCCTATTCTTTGCCTTTTTGTATTTTAATATCAAAGGGCTATCGAATATGTGGAAGGACTATAATCGAACGAAATCGATGATTCCGCTTGGTTTTTTCATCGTCGGGATTATCGGGATTTTCACAGGAGTGTGGACGTGGCTCGTCATTTTGATTTACTACGTCGTCCGACCGAAAGACTAAACACTGTATGCAGACGCATACGGTGTTTTTGCTATACTGAGGACGAGGTGTTGAGATGGAGAAATTGATAAAAGCATGGTTTATCGTGACGTTGATCACGTTCGGAATCTTTAAGCTTGGTGAAGTGATGACGACCCCTTACTCGGAAACACCGAGTGAAGGGAATCTATACTGGATTGTTCTCTTAATTGGATGGCCGTTTCTGTTGTTGTTTATTTGGATCACCGTTCGTTTGACACATCGAGTCGTCGCATCCGTGCGACCATTTGGAAAGGTTAGTTTAGCGATTGGAAGTTTCGTCATGGCTGGTATAGCTTGGATGACTAACCAATCGCAGGCGGCGTCTCTTCGAGAAGGAATTCGTTTGTCAGCCAATGAGTCGTACGCAGCAGGATGGAACCAGTTCACGAATATCATCTATATGAATCAGCTGACGTTCTTCCTTTTGACGGTCAGTTGTATGGGAGTAGGAATTCTCTCATCATTCTTCCTGAACAAAAAACAGCGAGACGAAGCCGTGTGAGCTTCGTCTCGCTGTTTTTATAGGTGTTCTTTATAAAGACGTGCATAGCGATCCGCAGCGATGATGGCGTCAGCAACTTCTTCAGGTGTAACATCGAAACCGCTATGAATCGTTTCGCCATCTGCCGTGGCCGCTTTCCCGACCTTCAAGATATCGTCTCGAGATGCATCTTTCAATTTGATATCTTCAAGTGTGACCGGTAAGTCGAGTGCCATATAAAAGGCAACATACTGCTCGAACTCTTCTTGAGGGCGTCCTTCGAGTGCGAGTTGCACGAGTGTTCCAAATGCAACTTTTTCACCGTGCGTCAAATGGTGGATGTCTCCTTCAAGTGCGGTGAATCCATTGTGAATGGCATGGGCTGCAGCCAAGCCACCACTTTCAAAGCCGAGCCCGCTCAATAAGGTGTTGGCTTCCACAACAGCTTCAAGCGCAGGTGTGACGACTTTTGCTTTCACAGCTTCATACGCTTGAATCCCATATGTGAATAGAACCTCTTCACACCGTTCGGCAATCGCCTCCGCCGCAAGTGTCGGGACACCGCCAGCCATCGTCTTGCCTCCGAATGCCAGGACACTTCGCACTTCCACCCACGTGGCCAATGCATCGGCAATACCTGACGCTAAGAAGCGTGGCGGTGCTTGTGCAATCAATTCCGTATCCACAAGGACGAGATCCGGATTCTTTTTATAGAAACGGTAGCTTTCGAAATTGCCTTCATCTGTATATATGACCGACAATGCGCTCGTCGGTGCATCCGTAGAGGCGATGGTCGGTACAATGACGATACGCGCATCCAATTCATCTGCGACCGCTTTTGCTGTATCGAGCGTTTTCCCACCGCCGAGACCGATAACAAACGCTGTTTCATGCTTCTTAGCGTCTGTAGCGATTCGAATGATTTCGTGCTTCGACGCTTCTCCGATGAAATCAGCTTTCGTCGCCTTGAGCTGGCTCGCTTGCAGAGACTGGGTCACCCGTTCGCCGATCAACTCCCATACGACGTCATCCGCGATGAGTAAAGCGTTGGAACCGAAGTGAGCGACAAACTCTCCGATGCGATCAATCGTTTGTTTCCCTTGCACATACTTGGCCGGACTGATGAAAATGCGTTCTGACATAGTGAACTCCATCCTTTCATATCAGGTTTGGTGTAAGTGCTTACAAGGCAATCATACTACAACTGGTAAAGAATATTCGTGAAGATTACATGAAGAACGGCAGCTGACCAAGCACAAGCAATAGGATGATGATGGCGACGACAATGAGAAATCCCCAGTCGTTCATTCGTTTCGTCATAGCACACGTCTCCTTCATGGGTTGGAATTGCAATTCTTCCTCAGTATAGAGGGTGGTAAGAAAAAGGGAGGATGAATAAATAACCAGGTTAAAAAAAGTTACGCCTTGTCATGAGCGGACAGGTCATCAGGTTTAACAGATGATGAATCGGGAACACTAGAGTCGTATGTTGATTTTCTTGAAGGAGGAATTGAGTATGTCGAAACATGTACTGATTGTCACAACGTCAGCAAATCAATTATCAAATGGTCATGCAACGGGACTTTGGCTTGAAGAGTTTGCCGTTCCTTATTTATTGTTCGAAAAAGAAGGGTATAAAGTGACGGTCGCGAGTATCGAAGGTGGAGACGTGCCAATCGATGCGAATAGTTTAGAAGATGGTTTGTCAGAAGACATTCTCAATACACGGGAATTGCTCAAAGACACAGCTCGTCTCGATCAAGTCGCAGACGAGTCGTACGATGCAATCTTCTTACCGGGTGGTCACGGGACAGTTGTTGATTTCCCAGAAAATGAAACGTTACAACGTGTCATTCGCAATGTATACGAGAGTGGAAATATTGTCGGGGCAGTTTGCCACGGACCAATTGGATTGGTCAATGTGAAACTCAGCAACGATGAGCCACTCGTTAAAGATAAACAGGTGACAGGGTTCACCGATGCAGAAGAAAAAGAGATGCAACTCGATTCTGCCGTCCCGTTCCTACTTGAAACAGGACTACGCAATCAAGGCGGGCAGTTCAAGGGAGCTGACAACTGGGCGGTGAATGTGGCGGTTGACGAACGTCTCGTCACGGGTCAGAATCCTCAGTCTTCTGAAGCGGTCGGGAAAGAACTTGTTAAGTTACTCGGATAATCGTGTGAAGCAACTTCGAATGTCGAAGTTGCTTTTTTGTTTTTTGGACATATGTCCTATTCAAGTCATCTCTCTTTTCGTAAAGTCAGACGAAGAGAAAGGGGAATGACATGGGAATTTTATTTGCCATCTTATCAGGGACGTTCATCGCCCTTCAAGGAATCTTTAATGCAAATCTAGGAGATGCGGTAGGCGCATGGATGTCCGTCACTATCGTTCATTTTGTCGGACTTCTGTTAGCACTCGCGATTTACTTCTTCAAGCGGGATGCGGACATGACAGCCTTCAAACGTGTGCCTTGGTATTATAGTTTAGGAGGATTGTTCGGGGTATTCGTTGTCTTCGGCGAATTGACGGCGATTCAACAACTCGGGGTCACATGGGCAATTTGTGTATTGCTTGTGGCACAATTAGTAGGAGCCTTCATCATCGATTTGAATGGTTGGTTTGGTGTCAAACGGAAACCGATGAACACGGGACAGGTCATGGGACTCGTCTTGATGGTTGTTGGAATCGGAATCTATACATTTTCTTAAGGAGTTCACTTTACATGATGAATATTATGGATGCACTGACACGATTGCAGTGGAATCATCTGTTTTCGAATGAAACGCTTGAGTCCTCGTCCGTAGTGACATATGCGTCTGGGACCATGTTATGTTCGAACGATCAGCACATCGAATCTTTATTCGTCGTCCTTGAAGGGCGTGTCAAAATTTATACGCTCAGTGAAGAAGGGAAATTGCGATTGTTGCGTCTGAAGGCTGCTCCAACATTGATTGGAGATATCGAGTATGCGAGCGGACGCAATGTATTGCATACGGTTGAAGCGGTCGGTCCCGTGACGTGTCTGCGCATCCCTTTCGAGGCGCTTCGACGATATAATCGCACGGTCGAATTCACGGAGCATCTGTTACGAGGCGTGTCCGAAAAATTATTCATCGAGGCAAACGCCTCGTCGAATCATCTCATGTCGACTTTAGAAGAGCGCTTGGCCGGTTACTTGATTTCACTCAGTGAATCAGGGAATGAACTGTTTCAAGCGGAGATGAGTCAACTGAAGCGTAAAGAAGTCGCAGAGTGGCTAGGGACGAGTTATCGTCACTTGAACCGAACGTTGCAGGCATTCGTGGATGAAGGATTGGTCAAACGAACGAGAAAAGAAGTCATCATTTTAAATAGTGAGCGATTGAAAGAACGTGCGAACGGCATGTTTTATGAGTAAGGAGGGGTTATATGATTTTTGGTATCATCTGTTCGGCTGTGGCTGGGGCATTTATTAGCGTACAGGCGGCGGTCAACGCGAAAATGAACACAAATTTAGGGGCTTGGGCCACCACCGTATTGGTCTTTATCGTTGGTTTGGTCGGATCCATCATCCCGTTGTTATTATTTGGAGGAAACCTTGCTGGATTACGTGACTTGTCGCCGATCTATTGGCTTGGTGGTTTGCTTGGGGTCGGGGTCGTGTACTGTGTCATGCGCAGCATCCAGTTACTCGGACCCACATTGTCTGTGTCACTCATTCTCGTGTCACAACTCATTTGGGCGTTAGTCGTCGATTTATATGGCGCCTTCGGGATGCCTCAAATCACGTTATCGGCCGGACAAATTGTAGGGCTCACCATCCTTCTTGTCGGGGTCATTCTCTTTAAACAGTCTCAGACGGCGGCTATCGCCAAACAAGCTGTCAACGAAGCCACTTCTTGAGGAGTGGCTATTTTTCTGAGCAAAACGGGTACAGGTTGGTAACGATTTTTTGATAAAATGAAGCAGTATGCTTTAAAAATTAGCTGAGGTGATGAAAAAAGTGGATTCTTCCATAGTGATTGATTTGTTGATTGTTTTGTTTTTGATTGTGTTGAACGGGATTTTTGCGATGACAGAAATTGCGCTCATCTCATCGAAACCTGCAAAACTTGAGGTTGAAGCAAATCGAGGAAAACGAAGTGCCAAGATTGCGCTTCATTATTCAAAAGACCCGACAGATTTGTTGTCGACCGTTCAAGTCGGAATCACATTGATTGGGATTATTAACGGGGCATACGGGGGCGCACGCTTCTCGGCACCGCTCGCATCGGCATTTGAACAAGCCGGAATGAGTACGCAGTATGCCGGAACCGTTGCTTATGTGGCCGTCGTTACGATTATTACGTATCTGTCGCTCATCATTGGTGAATTGGTCCCGAAACGGATTGCGCTCGTCTCGCCTGAAAAAGTAACGATGGCAATCATTCCGTCGCTCGATTTATTCAGTAAAGTGATGAAACCGTTCATTTGGATTTTATCGAAATCGACACTCTTTTTGTTCAAATTGTTAGGGTTGAAGGCGGAACAGACGAGTGGGGAGACTGAGCTCGAGATCAAACAACTCTTGTTTGAAGGCGCCCAGCAAGGACAGTTCGCTCATGAAGAAGTTCGACAAGTCGAACGGGTCTTTGCGTTTCATGATCAATTGATTTATGAGCTCATGCAACCACGGACGACGCTCGAATGGGTCGACTTAGAGGATGACATGGATGACATAAAAAAATCGATTTACGAGAGTAAGCATAACAAGTTACCAGTCGGGCGCGACTCGCTTGACGACTTTGTCGGGTACATCGATGTACGTGACATCTTGACGTTGCCGACACTGCGTGAGCGGTCACAGATTTTGAAGCGCATCAAACAGCCTCTCATCGTTCCAAAACAACGAGAGGCGAGCCAAGTGCTTCAAATGATGCAGAAAAATGGTGTGGAAATCGCCTTTGTTTTAGATGAATACGGCGGATTCCTTGGTATGGTCACCTTGTTCGATATTTTGGAAGAAATCGTCGGAGAGGTGATGATTGAAGAGGATACACCAGAAGTGGTTCGTCGTGAGGACGGATCGTATTTGGCGGATGGGTTACTCGGAATCGAGGATTTGAAGCGAACGTTCGAGATTCGGGATGACCGATTCGACGAAGGGCGCAACTCCTATCATACGCTCGCAGGACTCGTCATTTACGCACTTGGTGATTTTCCGAAACGGGGCGATGTGGTCGAAGCGTACGGTCTTCGCTTTGAAGTCGTGGATATGGACGGAAAGCGTGTCGACCAAGTACTTGTATCGGAATTACCATCAACGGAAATCGAAGAAGAGTGATGCCGCGGCATCACTCTTCTTTTTTTTGTGTGTTCCACGTCTCGAACGCCGCCTGCATGAGGATACGGGCGGTATGGAGCATCGCCCGTTCATCGACATCGAACCGAGGATGATGGTGTGGGAAGACGGCGCCAACTTCTGGATTACCGGCGCCCGTGAAGAAGAAACTGCCCGGGACGTGTTGTAGATAGTAGGCAAAATCTTCACCGACCATGAGCGGTGACATCTCGATGACGCCATCCGTACCGACGACGCGGGCCGCGCTGCGCCGGACGTGTTCAGTCTCTGCCGCGTGATTGATGACAGCCGGATAGCCACGAATGTACTCGAGATCATAATGTGCCTCGCTCGCCGAACAGATGTGGTCGATGGTCCGCTCCATCTCGGCGATGATGCGTGTTTGCGTTTCTTGGGTGAACGTCCGTACCGTCCCGGACAGTTTCGCCTCGTCGGCGATGACGTTGAACGCTTGGCCGGCCATAAACGTCCCGACTGTCAAGACAGCCGGTTCGAGCGGATCGATGCGACGACTGACGACTTGCTGCAATTGGCTGACGACGTTTGCGCCGACTATGACGGCATCCACCGTATGTTGCGGGATGGCCCCATGACCACCTTTTCCTTTGATTGTCAGTTCGAAACGGTCTGCTGCCGCCATGATTGATCCAGTCTTCACACCGATTGTGCCGTATGGGAGTGGCGTCCAAATGTGAGAACCGTAAATGTAGTCCACCCCGTCGAGGCAGCCGTCTTCAATCATCGGTTTGGCCCCTCCCGGCGCTAGCTCTTCGGCGAACTGGTGGATGAGGACGACATCGCCCGGGAGACTGATTTCAGTCAGCACTTTCGCCAAAACGAGCAACGTCGCCGTATGGGCATCGTGACCACAGGCGTGCATCGAGCCGTTCACTTTCGAACGGTACGGGACGTCTTTTAAGTCTTGAATCGGCAACGCATCGAAGTCGGCCCGAAATGCGATGGTCGGCCCATCACCGCCATGAATTCGTCCGACTACACCGTTTCCGCCGACGTGTTCGCGCACCTCGAGCCCGAGTTCACGTAAATAGTCCGCAATCGTCCGTGGGGTCTCTCGCTCTTCGAAGGAGAGTTCAGGATGTTGGTGGAAGTGGCGTCTGAGCGTCACCATTTCTTCGTATAATTCCGTCAATCTTAAATCGAGGTCAGTCACAAGCATAGCAAACACTCCTGTCAGTGGATTGGTTTTGGTTGAAGCAAGGACCATATGTCATGTGAATCCAAATCATCGAGAATCGGTTGAGGTAACAGCTGTCGGGCTTCATTAGCCGTCACCCATCTTGCATCACTATGCTCTTCGGACAATGTGACGATTGTTGCGATGGGGTGAGCCAAGTACGTCATAAGGACGACTTGGCGGTTTGGATCGGTTAAAAATGTCGTAGCGTACAGTAGGTGTTGAATCGTGACACGTAGGTCGGTTTCTTCAAACACTTCTCGTTCTAAGGCCCGTTCGAGCGTTTCGCCGAAATCGAGCTTACCACCGACGAGCTCCCATGTTCCAGGGTGGACCTCGTCATCTGTTGCTCGTTTGATGACGAGCATCTGGTCGTTTTGCACAATCACCGCTTTCACGGCGACAACGATGGTTGGAATAGACATCGAAACACTCCTTTTGTATGAAATCATGAGACAACTTACTGTAAATATGAATCATTGACTATATTTTTCTAAGTTACGCTTATGTTATACGACGAGAGGGAATTAATACAGGAGAAAATGAAGAAATGAGGTGCCAACATGGGGTGGATTATTGCGATTGTAGCGGTTGTCGTGCTCGTACTCATCTATTTTTCGATGTACAACGGGCTCGTCAAGTATCGAAATTGGGTCGATGAGGCGTGGGCTCAAATCGATGTGCAGTTGAAGCGGCGGTATGATCTGATTCCGAACTTGGTCGAGACGGTGAAAGGCTACGCGAAACACGAGCAAGAAACGCTTGCGAAGGTCGTCGAACTGAGAAACCAGCTCGGAGAAAAGTCGAATCGTCAGGACCAGATGGCAGTGAACGATCAATTGAGTGGAGCACTGAAAAATCTCTTCGCGCTTCGTGAGGCGTACCCGGACTTGAAAGCGAACGAGAACTTCAAGATGTTGCAGGAAGAATTGACACAGACGGAAAATAAGGTCGCGTATTCGCGTCAACTCTATAACAATACGGTCATGAAATATAACACGAAAATCGAATCGGTCCCGACGAACATCATCGCCTCCGTCCATCATTTTGAAAAGCGCGATATGCTCGAGGCACGTGCCGAAGAGCGCGAGAACGTTCGCGTCTCATTTTGATGAATCGAGGTGGCGCGTATGCTCCTCTATGAACAGATTCGAAAGAATAAAGTGAAGACGGTCTTCATCGTCACAGGGTTTGTCCTATTCGTTCTTCTCGTCGGAGCGGCCATTTCCTACGTCAACTATGGAGACGCGATTCCGGGGTTAATCTTCACACCGATTTTCTCGTTGTTTTATGTGGGAATCGTCGTCATGTCGAGTACGAACATCGTCATGAAGATGAATCGGGCACAAGAGGTGACATCGGTGGAAGAGCACCGCTTTCTATGGCATACGGTCGAAAACATGGCGATGGTCGCGCGAGTGCCAATGCCGCGCATCTTTATCATCAACGACCCATCGCCAAACGCCTTTGCGACGGGATTGAAGCCAGAAAAGGCGGCTGTCGCCGTCACGACGGGACTGTTGGATCGATTATCGCGAGAAGAAGTAGAAGGGGTGATCGCGCATGAGGTCGCGCATATTAAGAATTATGATGTGCGGCTCTCGACGGTCACGCTCGCACTTGTTTCGGTGATTGCCATCATGAGCGATATCGGGTCGCGCATGCTGTTCTTTAGAAGTATCGGTGGAAGACGCGATCAAAACCAGAATCCCATCCTTTTGATCATCGGACTCGTCTTGCTGGTGTTGGCACCGCTCATCGCGATGCTCATCAATATGGCGATTTCACGGAATCGTGAGTTTTTGGCAGATGCGAGTGGAGCGGAACTGACCCGTAACCCGGATGCGCTCGCCTCGGCGCTTGAAAAGATTGCAAACGTCGAGACGCCGGTCGAGCAAGCTTCGAGTGCCTCCGCACCGCTTTACTTCTCTGATCCACTTAAGAAGAAAGTGAGCGGTCTATTCTCGACACACCCTGATCCAGTCGAACGCATTTCCCGACTTCGTCAAATGTAAGAAGAGCCTGTCCGGTTGTGACAGGCTCTTTATGTTACACTGAACTGGGAAAAAAAGGGGGGTGGATGAGTTGAATAAAAAGATATACATAGGTTTAGGCGGCGCTTTATTAGTCGCATTATTTTTATTTGGGCTAGGGCCATATATTGTACATACAGTACTTAAGGTTTTCATGTGGCTCACACAGTACATCTTACCGTGGATTTTCCTCTACTATTTCATTCAATTTTATAAACAATATGCAGCCAAACAAGAAAAGCCACCTGAATGAGGTGGCTTTCGACGTTTATCCGGCGCGGTGGCTACGGATTTTTTCAATCTCATCGAGGACGAACTGAACGTTTGTGCCGACGATGACTTGAATATGGTTTGGACTGACGACTTTGATTCCCGGAATACCGGCTTTTTTGATTTGATCTTGGTTGACCGTATCCATGTCTTTGACATCGACGCGTAGGCGTGTGATGCAAGACTCGATTCCTGTGACGTTGCTGTCACCGCCGAGACCATCATAAATCATGTTCGCCATGGCTGAGAATTCGTTACCTGAAGCTGATGCGACCGGTGCGACTTTCGTTTCGCCATCTGTCGTTTCACTTGCAACCGCATCGACGACTTCATCTGGTTCACGACCTGGCGTTGCCAAGTTGAGCTTCACAATCATGAAGCGGAAGATGACGTAGTAAATGACTGCGAACACGAGACCTTGAACGATGAGCATATACGGTTGGTTCGCAAGCGGCAAGCGTGAGCTCAAGATAAAGTCGACCAAGCCTGCGCTGAATCCAAAGCCGGCTGTCCATTGGAACGTTGCCGCAACGAAGAGCGAAATTCCTGTAAGGACTGCGTGTACAAGGTAAAGAACAGGAGCGAGGAACATGAATGAGAACTCGAGCGGTTCTGTTACCCCTGTGAAGAATGAAGCGAATGCCGCTGCGAGAAGAAGTGAAGCGGCTTGTTTCTTCCGTTTCGTTTTCGCTGTGTGATACATCGCGAGTGCTGCGGCCGGAAGACCGAACATCATGATTGGGAAGTAACCTGCTTGGTACATCCCTGTCACACCTTTTTCACCTTGACCTGACCAGAAGTTTCCGATGTCGTTGATTCCTGCGACGTCGAACCAGAATACAGAGTTGAGGGCGTGGTGAAGGCCGGTTGGAATCAAGAGGCGGTTAAAGAATCCGTAAAGTCCGGCACCGAATGCGCCAAGTTTTGAAATCGATTCACCGAAACCGACGAGACCTGTATAGACGACCGGCCAGATGAAGTAAAGAGCGACCGATACAAGAATCATCGAGAAGGCTGTCATGATTGGTACGAGACGCTTCCCACTAAAGAAGGCGAGAGCATCTGGCAATTTGACTTGACTGAAGCGGTTATACATGGAAGCGGCGACGAGACCGGATAGAATCCCGACAAAAGCATTCCCAATCTTACCGAATGCCGGGTTGACGGCTTCTACGTCGATTCCTTGGAACAATGCTACCGTTCCTGCGGAGAGAAGCGTTGTGACCGTCAAGAAGGCAACGAGTCCACTTAGTGCTGCTGAACCGTCACGGTTCTTAGCCATTCCGAGCGCGACCCCGACTGCGAACAGAATTGGGATGTTATCAATAATAGCGGCCCCTGCCTTAATTAAGAATGCAGCGGCAATGTTTTCAGATCCCCAGCCGACTGGGTCAATCCAATAACCAATCCCCATGAGAATGGCAGCAGCCGGTAGTACGGCGACCGGTAACATGAGGGAACGTCCGAGACGTTGGAAAAAGTTCATCATTGTTGATTTCCTCCTTTTTGATGGTGTTGATCTTGTAGACGTTGGATGTGAAGCGTAATATAACCAAGTTCTGACTCGGGCAAGACGATGCCATAGGTCTCTTCCATTTCTTTTGCGACATCTGATGCACACGCATAGGCAGACGTGAACTTCGTCTGAATCATGCGGAGCATGTCTTCATCAATCGTATGATGATCGTAATGGTTGACCCGATCCATGACGAACCGTAAATGAGTTAATAATCGTTGGTAGGATAAGTCATCTTCTTCAATGGATACATCGAGTCGTCGTGAAATCGATTGAATCATGTCGCGGACAATTGTTGTCTGTTTGACCGTCTTGCGTAAATCACCTCCTTTCACTTTCATCGTATGAATATGAAGCGCGATGAACGCAGCTTCGTCTTTCGGCATTTGGACGTTGAGCTTTTCAGAGATATGCTCAATCGCCCATAGTCCAATCTCATATTCATTCCGATAGAGGATTTTAATCTCGTTCAACAGTTTGTTGCGTAATGAGATGCCATCCATTTCCCGCTCGATGGCGAACGAGATGTGGTCGGTCAAGACGATGTGAATATGTTCGTTGAACGATGTCTCGAGACGTTTTTCCGCATACGAGATAATATCCTCGGAAACGGTGAAGTGTTCGACAGGAATCCGGCTCAACAGCTGTTGGAACTTGTCATTCTCTGGCATGATGAACAACTTTTCGATTTTATGTGGATTGACGATGTCGTTCTTCGCTTTTTTAAACGCGACGCCAGGGCCAATTGCAATCTTTTCTTCACCCTTATCTGAGACGATGACCGCATTGTTGTTTAGAATCTTTTTGATTTTAATCATGTGTCCTCCTTATTCCGGAGTCACGCTTCCACTCGGGCGACAATCGTCTTGCCCGGAACAGCTTCTTTCGTGAACGTGAAGGCATAATGATGGGCGAGTGCACCACCATTCGTCACGACCATTGGAGTGACCGTGTCCTTACCCGCCTGATGAATTTGCGCCAAGTCTGCTGTGAGTAACAGCTGTCCCGTCTTGACGTGGTCGCCCACATCTACTTGAAGATCAAACGGTCGACCTTCGAGTTCAACGGTATCGAGTCCGACGTGTATCAAAATCTCAGCCCCATCCTCGGTCCGAATGCCGATGGCGTGCTTTGTTGGAGCGATTTGTACAATCTCTCCATCAGCCGGTGAGACGACGGCACCGTCTGTTGGTGTGATGGCAATGCCATCGCCCATCATTTTTTCACTAAAGACCGGGTCCGCAACTTGTTCGAGTGGAATGACGTCTCCTTCCATTGGTGAGTGCAGTGTCGGTTTGTGTCGATTCATTAACTTATTCCATAGCATGTCTACTACATCCTTTCTTGAAACAAAACGACGAAAAACAAAACAGGCATGGAGTATAGACGGGTGGCATGCACCGTACGTCTTACCCCATGCCTGATCGAATCAGTCACATGTGATCACTATTCGTTTCTTCACGTTCAACATAACATGTGTTGGTTTGAGACACAAGTCTTTTTTTGAAAGCGTTCTCTAAAATTTTACAAGGGAACGAATCTATTGTATAGTAAGTACGAATCTAAGTAAGAAAGGTGTTGCATGTTGATGAGTGAGGTTGTATCTGCCTAACGAACTGAAAAATGTCGGATGACACGTCTTTTTGTCATGCCGTCATGTTCCGTTACAGATACCGCCCATCAAAAACTGCCAGACACCCGTCTGTCTTTTTGCGTTGGTCGTCATCGACCGACGCTTTTTTGTTTGCGCGGTATCTCGATTCTACGATTTGAGGAGAGAGACACATGAACGAACAAACATTTGAAAAATTACAATACAACGAATTGATGACGAAAGTAGAGCGCTTCTGCATCAGCGGATTCGGAAGACGACTTCTTCGACAGCAACGCCCAACGAGCCACATTACGACGGTGAAGAAGCGCCTGCAAGAAACATCCGAAGCCCGCGCGATTCTAGATGCGACGTCACACGTCCCGTTCATCGGTGTGTCTGACATGGAGACCATTATCGGAAAACTGCAACGAGGCATCCAACTCGAGGCAACAGAGCTTGAAGCGGTCGCCGAGTTTTTACGAGGGGCACGCAAACTCAAGCGATTCATGCTCGAGCATGAATTCTTTGCACCGCTTCTTTCGGCTTATGCTGCCGGTATGGGCGAATGGCGAACGTTAGAAGAAGACATCACACAAGCGATTCGAGCCGGACAGGTCGTCGATGAAGCATCGAAAGAGTTGAAGCGGATTCGTAAGCAAGTCGACATTTTAGAAGGACGAATCGAGGAACGATTGACCAAGTTCTTAAAGAGCGCCGCTAATCGCGAGATGATCCAAGACGGATTTGTCACGAAAAAACAGGACCGCTTCACCATTCCAATCAAAGCTTCTTATAAGCATAAAGTGGCAGGGACGATTGTAGATACCTCGAATCGAGGGACGACGGTCTTTATCGAACCGGAAGCAATTGCGAAGTTAAACGCTGAACTTGTCGTCAAACGTACAGAAGAAGCGGTAGAGGTGTATCAAGTGCTAGCGACGTTGACGGGAGCGGTGACAGAAGTCCTTCCTGACATCGAATCGACGCTCGATGTCATCGCCCAGTACGATATGGTCTTCGCAAAAGGGAAGTACAGTCAGTCGATTGATGGCGTGATACCACACGTCAATGCGACCGGTCACATCCGATTGAAACAAGTACGTCATCCGCTCTTAGAAAGCGCTGTGCCACTTGATTTTGCCATCGGTACAGACTATCGCGGCTTGATCATCACCGGACCGAACGCCGGCGGGAAGACGGTCGTCTTGAAAACGATTGGACTCCTTAGTCTGATGACGATGACGGGACTGCATATCCCGGCTCACACGGATACAGTCATTTCGACATTTGATGAGGTGTTCGTCGATATCGGAGATAATCAAGACTTGGAATCGGCACTCAGTACGTTCTCTGCACACATGTACAACGTAGCGAGTATCATGCAGACCGCTGGAAAACGGTCGCTCTTGTTATTCGATGAAATCGGAAGCGGGACGGAACCGAACGAAGGAGCCGCTCTTGCGATTGCCATCTTAGAAGCGGCATATAAACGGGGCGCAATCGTTGTGGCATCGACACATTATGGTGAAATCAAATCCTATTCTGAAGCCCACCCAGATTTCATGAACGCTGCGATGCAGTTTGATCCGGAAACGCTCGAACCAAAATACAGACTGCTCATGGGACAGTCTGGCGACAGCAACGCCCTCTTTATCGCCCGTAAGATGAAGTTACCGGAATCGATTCTGAAACAGGCATCCCGTTACATGAACGAGAAAACATATGATACTACGAAAGTCGATGATTCTAAAATTGTGCGAGAAGTGGAAATGGTACCACCTGAAGAGGAAGAGCACTTTGAAACAGGTGACCGTGTCCGCTTGTTAGAGACGAATCAAGTCGGTCTTGTCTATTCGTTTGATGCATCGCGTCGACATGTCCGCGTGTTCGTAGATTTGGAATATGTAGAGTTGCCGAGCCGCCGCGTTCGTCTTGAGGCACGCGCGACAGAGCTCTATCCGGCTGACTATGATTTAGATACGTTGTTCACGACGTATCAGGAGCGTAAGGAAGCCCACGACTTTGCAAGAGGATCGAAAAAAGCGTTACGACGAGTGGAGAAAGAGATCCGGGAAAGGAAGAAACAAGAGCACTCTAAACGTAAATGAATGTAGCATACGGTGAAAGGGTAAGAGCACATAAAGAGAAATCTTAATGTGGGAGGGGCTTATGTGTTCGAGTTAAGTTTTTGGTTTGCACTCGGTTTTGCCGTGATTCACTTTTTTTCAGGAAAACTCATTCACGTGCGTGAAGTGCCGAGAAGCCGTTTTTTATCAGTGGCTGGAGGGATTGCCGTTGCTTATGTATTTCTTCATCTGTTGCCAGAGTTAAATGAATATCAACGCGAACTTGAAGGAGAGATTAGAAATAACGTCTTTGCTTCCCTCGAGAACCATATCTTAATCATCAGTATGTTAGGACTGGCTGTCTTTTATGGACTCGAACGATTTGCAACGGCCAATAAGCGTAAACAAAAACCGTATGTGTTTTGGATTCACATTGGTTCATTCACGTTATATACGTTTAGCATCGGATATGTGCTCGCAGAAAGTGAATTTCAGTCCAATGGCACGATGTTTCTTTATTTTTTAGCGCTTGGTATACACTTTGTCACGGTCGATCAAGGATTGCGTCAGCACCATCAGCAACTTTATGATCGACAAGGGCGCATCTTCTTAGCGCTTGCTGTACTCATAGGGTGGGCAGTTGGTACCTTTGCGGAAGTGAATGATCTCGGTTTATCGATTGTTGTCGCCTTTTTAGCAGGTGGCGTCATCTTGAACGTCATGAAAGAAGAATTGCCTGCTGAGCGAGAGAGTAGTTTTGGTGCATTTTTGATTGGTTTATTAAGTTATGCGCTGTTATTGCTCGTCATATGAAAAGGGCAACCACCACGAGTGGCTGCCCTTTTGACTTATAAGCTATTGCTTTGATTTTCTACGTTGCTGTCGCTCTCTGTTGAAGCATCGTCATCTGAAGAAGTTGAGTCGTCATGGTGTGGACCGTGACCATGGCGACCACCTTCACGTCCACCGCGCATACCACGAATATCTTCCAAGTCATCGTAACTTGTCACATCGGCAAACCGTTCTTCGTGGTCCGCAAGGATTTGATCGGCGTCTTCTTGCGTCAAGTTTCCTTCTTCCACAGCGGTTGCGAGTTTTTCTTCATGCGACGTCATGATCGCGTCGATGAACGCTTCAATTGAAATCCCTTTTTCTTCTGCGAGTTCAGGGAGAGATTGCCCGTTTTCGCGAGCCACATCCACTTCTTCTTGCGTTAAACCGAGCGCTTCGATGAGAGCGGCATGCCCTGCTTCTCGGTCACCGAACATACCAGGCCCTCGTTCACCACGTTCGCATTGTGTGGATTCCGTCGTTGTCGATTCATCAGTCGTCGTGTCATTCGTCGCGGCATATACGCCTGTGCCTGAGACGGCCAATAGACCGGCTAAAGCGATTGCTAGTTTTGTTGATTTCATGTGTATCTCCTCCTTTGTTACTTCAAGTGTAGGACTGAACGCTTCGGAAGTTGTGAGGGAGTTGCAAGATTTCTGCAAATTGTCTTTGGGAAACGGTGGGACGTTTGATGGGTACGATATAATGGATGTGGAGGCGATATGAGATGAACGTACTCGTTGTGGAAGATGAACTAAAACTGGCGGACGGCATGTCCCGCTTTTTAACATATTCCGGATTTGAGGTGACCGTGGCGATGACTTTGAGTGAGGCGAAACAACAGTTGCATCAACGGTTTGATGCAGTTTTATTGGATGTTCGACTCCCTGACGGAGAAGGTTGGACCTTGATTCCGACATTAAAAGCGCAACAGCCCGCACCTGCTATTATCCTGACGACGGCTCGTGGTGAGGCGGATGATCGTGTGTTCGGATTGGAACTTGGCGCAGACGATTATCTAGTCAAACCCATCGTTTTAAAAGAGTTGGAGATTCGACTGAAACGTCTCGTCAAACAAACCGATATGATTCAATTTGGAACGCTCACCATCGACGTCAAATCGAGAATGGTACAAGAGAACGGACATCCGCTTCGATTAACGAACAAAGAGTATGAGTTGTTACTGTATCTTTGGAAACATGTCGGGGAGGCGTTAGACCGGAACCGCTTGCTCGATGAGGTGTGGGACTACGCATTCGTCGGAGACACACGAACGGTCGACACCCACATTAAACAACTGCGGGACAAATCGCCGACCTTAAAAGAACAGTTGAAGACGGTGCACCGGGTCGGTTATCGATTAGAGGAACTGTCATGAATCGATTAATGAAGAAGTTACTTTGGACGGCCATTCTACCACTTGCCGTGATGGCACTTTTAACATTCGGACTCACGTCATTATTGATTGGACGCTTCGCAGAAGAGGAGACGTACGCACAATTGGAGCGTGAGGCGGCGATTGTGTATGAAGCCATTCAAGAGGGCCGTGGAATCCCAGGGCAACTTGACGTGCTTGTATTTCAAAATGGGCAGCGTATCGAGTTCGAACGAGGCGGACGGATGCATCGCATGATGCCAATCAACCTCGATCCGAATGATTTAGAGATTCAGGACGAAGTGGGTGTAAATGGTACCCGCTTCTTGACGTATCTGAAAGAAGAAGGGGACATTCAAATCGTGACGTATAGTCCCGTTCCGTTTTCAAATCCACAATTCCAGCAAATCTACCTCATCTTAGCGGGTGGGTTTATTCTGGCCCTACTTGTCGCAATCGCTGTCACGTATTGGATGAGTCGTCGGCTCACGCAACCGCTCGTCGAGTTGAAACAAGCGACCGCATCCATTATGGAGGGACGACACGATATTAGTTTGCCGAGCGTGACGAACGATGAGATTGGGGATTTGACCGTCACCATCGGACAAATGAACGCATCACTTCAAGAAAAAGAGGCGCTTCAAAAATCATTTATCTCTGGGGTCACACACGATGTGCGTACACCGCTCGCTATCGTTCGAAACGAGGCGGAACTATTAGAGCTCGGTGTCGTCCATGAAACAGAGATGGTCACAACCGGTAAAAGCATTACCGAGGAAGTGGACCGGATTGACCGACTCGTCAATCAGATGCTCGAATACTCTAAATTGTCCGCAGGTTCGATTCCCCTTGAAATGGAATCGATTCAACTGGATGAATTGGTTCGTCGGTTGACGCCACGCATGTCTGAGTGGTTCCGACAAAAAGACGTGATGCTCGATTTACGATTAGAACCTGTGACAATACAAGCCAATCGACTAGCGATGGAACGGGTTCTTTCGAACTTCTTGAGAAATGCGTATGAGGCGAGCCCGATTGGGGGACGCATTACCATCAAACTGACACCGAATCGACTAGACGTGATAGACGAAGGGGACGGGATTGACCCTGCCGTCCAATCTTCCATTTGGGATATGTATGTGAAAGGGGATCGCTCTAACGGACATGGTTTAGGTCTCGCTATCACGAAGTTACTTCTTGACGCACAAGGACTTTCTTATGGCGTCGATTCAGATAAGGGGGCGACATTTTGGATCGGATGGACATGACTTTATTTTTACGAGGGGTGCGGTTAGAGAAAGACCGCATCCAATCAACGGGTTATCCGTACTCGTTACCAATCTTTCAGACACTCGATGAACTGACGTTTCATCATCCGGTCACGTTTCTCGTTGGAGAAAACGGGAGTGGAAAGTCGACGTTGATTGAAGGGATGGCTGTAGCCACGGGCTTCAATCCAGAAGGCGGAGCGCCGTCCTTCCAATTTGAAACAGAGTCGACGCATAGTTCCTTGTTTGAAGCGCTTCGTCCGATTCGAGGCCCGTATCGTCCGAAAGATGGTTTTTTCTTACGTGCTGAAACGGCATACCAGCTATCAAGTTATGTGGATGAGATGGCAAAGTCAGGACGTGATCCTGAACGGTTTTATGAATCATATGGCGGACGTTCCCTTCATGAACAGTCACACGGTGAAGCGTTTCTATCCCTCATGCTACATCGATTTCGTGGAGACGGTCTCTACATTTTGGATGAGCCAGAGGCCGCATTGTCGCCGATGCGCCAACTGACGATGCTCGCACGCATGCATGAACTTGTCCAGTCGGGGAGTCAATTTATCATCGCGAGTCATTCACCTATCTTGATGTCGTATCCAGGCGCGATGATTTTACAAGTGGAGACGGGACTTACTCCGACGGCTTTTGATGACCTCGAGCATGTACGGGTGATGCGTGATTATTTACAGGCACCGGAACGGATGCAGCGAATTTTGTTTGACTAAAAAAGCGGCCTCGGCCGCTTTTTTCATGCTTTCGTAATCTTTCTTAATAAGATGATCGCGAGGCTAACGCCCCCGGCAATCAACATATACAAGACAATCTCCATCCAAGTGTTCATTCGTCGTCTCCATCCGCAAAGATTGCGAGCTCCCCTTGTGGCATCGCGACCAACAGATAGGCGTCTCCACCAAGTGGTCTCGCGTCCCCTGCTTGCCAGCACTCAAAGTGTTCTTGATATCCATTGATGAAGAGAAGGGATCCGGATTCAAATTCCAGTTCGAGGTGGGGGTGTTCGTCACCGAGGCGTACTTGATGGATGCGCTCTCTTCTTAAGCGCATGAGCTGTTCGAGTTGTTCACCTTCGTCAAACGTATTTTGCGTCGCATGGACATGCCACGGTCCCTCGATGGAGATCCAAGATTCCAGTCCTTGACGACTGAAATAGAGAAGATGATGGTTCGGACCAGAACCGAAATCGATTCCGACAAAAGAAGAGGCGGTAAAGAGGTGATGCAAAATAGATGTCGCTTGTTCGTGCTCTGTGGTAGACACACCGTCACCTCACTTTAAAGAGTTGTTATCATTATCATTTCACGTTACCACGCTAAAGTAAACGAATCTAACTCAATCTAGAAAAGAAACTGTAGATGATTCGCAAAGTATAATGTTGATTTATTTCACATTTCTGTATACGAAAAAAACGGGCATTCACGATGAGTGTCCGTTTTTTTCAAACCTCATTATGCTTCGACAAAGGCAGCGCCGATAACACCCGCATCTCCTGACAATTGAGTGAGGCAGAGACGCGTTTTTCCACTAGCATGTGGATACATTTTATTCGAGACTGCTTGTTGTAATTCGTTCCAAAATAATGAGGCCGACATCATGACGCCGCCTCCTAATACAATCACATCAGGATCGACAGTATGAATGATGTTAGCTAGTCCGCTAGCCAGTTCCTCGACGAAGTGATGGCGGTACTCGTCATCTGATAATAGCGAAGGGACGTTTGTATATCCTTTTTCGCTTGCGCGACTCATGAGCGCGGTACCACTTGCGAGTGATTCGAGAGAGCCTCGATTCAGTACAGGGTGAACTGGTCCGTTCGAACGGATAATCATATTTCCGATTTCACCGGCACTGCCGTTCGCCCCTCGAATGATTTGATGTTTATAGACATAACCGCCACCGATTCCAGTGCTCACTGTTACATAAAAAACAGCATCGAATCCTTTTCCTGCTCCAAATTTAGCTTCTGCGAGAGCTGCTGCATTCGCATCGTTTTCAAGGGTGACAGAAAAGCCGAGGCGCTGTGTTAAAGGCTCAACGATTTTTTGATGGTGCCAATTCGGGAGGTTTGGAGGCGTTAAAAACATCCCTTGTTTCAAATCGAGTGGACCGGGAGCCACAATTCCAACATGCCGGATATCGAATTCAACATTGAATTGATGAATCGCAGTCTCAATAGATTGTAGTGTCTCTTCGAAAGGAAGTTGAGGCTGCGTGTTAAACGTGAGTTGTTTCAGTACTTCACCTTTGAGTGAAACAGCCGCAATCCGAGTGTTCGTCCCTCCTAAGTCAATCCCGATTCGGACAGCTTGTTTTTCATCGGAAGGAACACCAGTCACTAGACAAATCGCTTCTCCCTCAATCAAGAACGACTCATTGGCCGGGAGAAGGAGTGTACCTCCCGTAGGTACTTCCATCTCATCAACGATTAATGTTCCTTGCACGACAGATAGTAACCGGAACGTGTCGGTCGAAATCTTTTCTTTCGCTGTAACATGCCATTTTTCCACGAAGAAGAATGGATTCTTCGTCAAACGTGTTCGAAAGTGATCGAGTTGACGGATTGGTTCACTATAGCCAAGGTGAGGAACGAAAGAAGCGAGAATGCCCTTTTCTACGTGAAGTTCACGTGGACGACCGGTCGTCACATCCAGTCGCTCGTAATCGTATAGACGATAGGTTGTGTCCGAACTTTGTTGAATTTCCAGTACGCATACCCCTTTTGTCAATGCATGGACCGTTCCAGCTGGGACATAGAAAAAATCACCGGCATGAATCGATTTTCGTATCAAGCCGTATTCCAAATCGCCTGTTTCAAGCGCTTTGTTGAAGTCTTCTGAGGTGGCATAGGAGTGACCGTAAATGAGTGTCGCATTTGCTGGAGCATCGAGAATATACCAACATTCATTTTTTCCATATGATTCGTTTTCGAGTTGTTCCGCTAACGAATCATCAGGATGAACTTGAATAGACAAATCATCGTTCGCATCAATCCATTTAATCAGTAGTGGAAACACGTCCGCTTTAATTTGAAACAACTCTGGATATTGTTGATAGAGTTCACGCAAAGAAAGACCAACGTAGGGTCCGGAAGCAACGGCTGAACTACCTTTTTCTAATGCAGAAGCCGTCCAAGCTTCACCGATCGAAGGGTCATTGAAATCGAAACCAAATTGCTTCAGACGCTCCCCTCCCCAAAGTCGCTGTTGATAGTGTGGTTTTAAAAGAATAGCGCTCATATCCTGTCCTCCTGTTAATTTGATATACACTTATGAATTTAAAAACTAAACAAAGTTTAAATCAAGTATAGACATGAAATAAATCATGTGTATAATAAAACATGTAACCGATTTCAAATAAGGAGTGAGGACACATGAAGAAAATCTTATTAGCGTGTAGTTCAGGGATGTCGACGAGTTTACTCGTAACGAAGATGAAAGATCATGCCACATCAATCGGGGATGAGGCGAAGATTTGGGCAGTCGGTCAAGATCAGGTCGTAACCGAGATGGACGAGGCAGATGTGATTTTGATTGGTCCACAAATGCGTTTCTTGTTGGATAAATTGAAAGCGCAAACATCAACACCGATTGAAGTGATCGATATGATGGCATACGGCACGGCGAATGGTAAAGCTGCATACGAACAAGCGATGAAATTAATGGGGTGAACAACGTGGAACAGGTAGACGAGTTAACCTTGGAGCAAATGGCATTCATGATGATTTTGCACAGTGGCAATGCGAGAAGTACGATTCAGGAAGCGATTCAACTGTATAAAACGAGTTCTTATGAAACGTTCGAAGAAAAGATTGATGAGGCACGTGGACAATTAAAAGAAGCACATCAAACACACTTTTCACAAATCCAAAGAGAAGCGAATGGAGAAAAAACAGACGTCTCTTTATTGCTTCTTCATGCAGAGGACCATTTAATGTCTACGCAAACAATGCTTGATTTGACAGCGGGTTTGGTCGAAATGGTCGAACAAAAGATTGTAAATCCTAATCAAGAAGGGTGAATCATATGTCACAGGACAATAAGATGTTCAACATGATCAGTAAACTGCTCATGCCGATGGCGACCTATTTAAACAACAGTCGCTATTTACAAGTATTGCGAGATGCATTCATGCTCGCTTTCCCGATTACCATGTTTGGGTCAATCATCGTCGTCATTGCAAACCTGCCGTTCCTCGACCGTTTCATGTCCGAGAGTACACTCAGTGTATTTAAAACATCACTCGGAAACGCACCATCTGCAACGATGGGGATTATGTCTATCTTTGTCGTCTTCGGTATCGGGTATTATCTATCGAAAAGTTATCAAGTCGAGGCTGTCTTCGGAGGAGCGATCTCGCTCGTGTCTTTCCTTCTCTTAACGCCTTTCTTGATTGAAGTGGATGGTATGTCAGAGGCAGTCGGGAATGTCCTTCCGTTGGATCGCCTTGGAGCGAAAGGGATGTTCCTTGCGATGATTACCGGATTCCTGTCCGGTGAGATTTATCGATTTGTCGTTCAAAAGAAATGGACGATTAAGATGCCGGATGGAGTACCGCCAGCTGTTGCGAAATCATTCTCAGCACTTGTTCCTGCATTATTAACCTTGACTGTATTTTTAACATTCAACATCATCGTGACGAACTTATTCAATACGAATCTTCATGACGTCATTTTCAACGTCGTTCAGCAACCGCTTGTGACATTAGGGAATGGTCTCATTCCAACGTTGATCGCAATCTTCTTCGTTCAGCTATTTTGGTTCTTCGGACTCCACGGTCAGGTCATCGTCAACTCGGTGATGGACCCGATTTGGAACACATTATCTGTGGAAAACTTGACGGCTTATACCTCGACTGGAGATGTTCCGAACATTATAAGTAAACAGTTCATCGAAATTTACACGGTAGGGCTTGGTGGTTCCGGATCTACACTTGCTGTCGTCGTGGCCATCTTGTTGTTCTTGAAATCGAAACAGTTGAAACAAATCGGGAAACTATCCCTCGGACCTGGACTATTCAACGTAAACGAGCCGGTCATCTTCGGACTTCCGATTGTTATGAACCCGCTCATCATGATTCCTTGGATTGTCGCACCGCTCGTGACGGTAACGGTCACATACTTCGCGATGTCGACAGGCTTAGTCCCACCACCAACGGGTGTCGCTGTTCCATGGACTGTTCCAATGTTCTTGAGTGGTATCATGGCGACGAACTCGCTTGCCGGAGGTCTTCTTCAAATCGTGAACTTCTTCATTATTTTGGCGATTTGGTTCCCGTTCTTGAAATTTATCGACCGCATGAACTTGAAAAAAGAGTTAGAAGAATCAACAGATAAACAAGAAGCAGTGTAAACAAATAGAGAAAATAGAAATAAGGGAGAGATAAAAGATGACGAACCCGACACAAACACGAATGAAAGAGCAAAAGACCTATCAATTTCCGACAGACTTTTGGTGGGGAACGGCTTCTTCTGCTACACAGATGGAAGGTGCTGCTTTTGAAGGTGGAAAAGGATTGAACATCTGGGATTACTGGTACATGCAAGAGCCGAATCGCTTTTTCAATGGCGTAAGCGCAACAGAGGCCTCAAACTTCTATCATTTGTATGAAGAAGATATCGCATTGATGAAAGAACTCGGGCATAACACGTTCCGTTTCTCCATTTCATGGTCACGTCTTTTTCCACAAGGTGTCGGGGAAGTAAATGAAGAGGCAATCACATTTTACAACAATGTCATCAATTGCTTAATCGATCATGGTATCGAACCGTTCATCAATCTGTATCACTTCGATATGCCGATGGCGCTTCAAGAACAAGGTGGTTGGGAATCACGGGAAGTCGTGGAGGCATATGTCACTTTTGCGAAGACATGCTTTGAGTTGTTTGGTGACCGCGTCGAGAAGTGGTTCACGCATAATGAACCGATTGTACCGGTAGAGGGTGGATATTTATATGATTTTCATTATCCAAACGTTGTTGATTTCAAGCGAGCTGTCCAAGTAGCGTACCACTCGATCTTATCGAGTGCGAAGGCAATCGAAGCGTATCGTGACATGGGACAATCTGGGCAAATCGGAATCATCTTAAATCTGACACCCTCATATCCGAGAAGTCAGCACCCAGCTGATTTGAGCGCAGCGCGCATTGCTGATGCGATGTTCAATCGCTCGTTCCTCGATCCATCTGTTTTAGGCACGTTCCCTCAAGAATTAGTAGAAGTGCTGAAGTCTGAAGATGCGATGCCACAGATGGAAACAGGCGATCTTGAACTCATTCGAGAACATACAGTCGACCTGCTTGGCATCAACTATTACCAGCCGCGTCGCGTGAAAGCAAAAGCATCACTGCCGAATCCGGACGCACCATTCTTACCGGAAAACTTATTTGATTTTTATGAGATGCCTGGACGTAAAATGAATCCATATCGTGGATGGGAAATTTACGAAAAAGGAATCTATGATATATTAATCAATCTAAAAGAAAACTATGGTAATATTCCATGCTTCATTTCAGAGAATGGAATGGGTGTCGAGGGTGAAGAGCGTTATCGTGACGAGAACGGAAGTGTCCAAGACGATTATCGAATTGATTTCATTCGCGAACATCTGAAATGGATGCATCAAGCGATTGAAGAGGATTCGAACGTAAAAGGCTATCATCTTTGGACGTTCATGGACAATTGGTCATGGAGCAATGCTTATAAAAATCGCTATGGATTTGTAGGTATTGACTTAGATACGCAACAGCGTACTGTAAAAAAATCAGGGCACTGGTTTAAACAGTTGATTGACGCTAATGGTTTTACAGAATAATGAAGTAAGCTGACAAAGACTACTCTTTGTCAGCTTTTTTTGATATATTGTACATATATGTCTATACATGAGGTGCTATATGTCTACTAAGAAAAAACCGAAATATGAAACCATTGCTGATGAAATTCGTAAAAGAATTATTGAACACGTTTATCCGCTAGAACATGCATTACCTGATGAAATCCATTTGGCCCAAGAGTTTGGGGTGAGCCGAATGACGATGAAACGTGCGCTTGAGATTCTCGTCATGGAAGGGCTGATTTATCGTAAACGTGGTAAAGGAACATTCATTTTACAGTCGAGCTTCCAAAAAGATCGCATCAACGTGATTAGTAAAGAAACGAGAGGGCTGACTCAAGTAATCGGAGATCGCTCGTTACGAAGTGAAGTCCTGAATTTTGAGGTGAAGTTTCCGTGTCAGGAAGTCGCCAATCATCTCATGATTGAGCTGACAGAACCGGTCTATGAAATACGTCGTGTGCGTTACGTAGACGATGAGCCGTATGTCATCGAATTGACGTACATGGTTGCTAACCTCATTACAGGAATCACACGTGAAATTTTGGAAAAATCCGTGTATGCGTATATTCAAGAAGATCTGGGTTATACGATTACAAGCTCGCATAAAGTGATTCGAGCAGATAAACCGGATGAGTACGACCAAGCTTACTTGAAGAATGATATCACTGAACCGATTATCGAAGTCGAGCAAGTGGTCTATTTAAGTAACGGGAAACCGTTCGAGTATTCGTTTGCCCGTCATCGATACGATAAATTTGTGTTTTCATCGGTCAATATTGTGAAGTAAAAGTCGCCGCGATGGCGACTTTTTCGTAAGGAGGACCCATCGTGGATGTGAAAATTGAACAAGCAGGATACGAGATAAACGAGCCCGTCATCCAAGACATTTCGTTTGATGTACGGGCAGGTGAGATTTTAGGGGTGATTGGGTCGAATGGTGCGGGAAAAACGACCACCATCGCCTGTCTTACCGGAACGATTCCTTGGATGAAGGGAACGGTTGAGATGGAACGCTATGCGTTTATCCCGGAACAACCGGTCTACTATGATTATTTGACGCTATCTGAACATATTGCACTCGTCCAAGAATTAACGGGAATCGATTCAACAGAAAAAACGGAGGAGTTGCTACAGCTATTCCGGTTAGAGCATGTGACCGATCGGTATCTCTCCTCTTTTTCAAAAGGGATGAAACAGAAGGCGATGATTCTATTGGCGCTCATTCAAGAAGCGCGGGTATTGATTGTCGATGAACCATTTATCGGATTGGATGCGACGACGACGATTCAGTTACTTCGACTGTTAGAAGCGGAGCGTACGAGGGGGGCAAGTGTCTTATTAGTCACACACGTTCTTGATACGGCCGAGCGATTATGCGACCGATTCGTATGGATTGATGATGGACAACTGCTCGCGAGTGGGACGAAAGTGGAGATTCGAGAAGCGCTCGATACAGAGGGGATGACCTTGTTTGACATGATGGAAGATGTGGCGATGCGATGATTGCGAAACGATTGTTTTGGATGCGTGTCTCCCGGTACATAAAACAGCAATGGAAGACGGTCCGATTGATTGTCGACTGGACGATTTTTTTATACGGTGTCCTTCCTCTTCTCATATGGGCAGGCTATTCCTACTGGCAAGTCTGGGAAGGGAACTTCCCCTGGTTAGGTGACATCCCTTATTTTCTCTGGGCACTTCTGATTGGATGGTTCATGTGGCAAGACCGTATGTTTGTCTGGATTGAGCGTGCCGATCTCATCCTTGTGTCAAACCGGGGCATGATTCGGGATTTAAAAAGGTATTCGGTTTGGTATCAACTTACGCAACACGTGATTCAATATGGATGCTATCTGCTGTTGCTTGCACCGATTCTATACGTAAAAGGAAGGGACGTGGGCGAGATTCTCGCGTTTGGGGCTGCACTTTTTCTACTCGCTTGGTGTCACGCATGGGTCCAGTATCATCTACGTCTCCGACACGCCCATCTCATGAAGCGATTTTTAATCGTACTCCTTGCTTTTGTAGGCGTGTATGCGTTATTGATTGAGTCGATATTGCTTAGTGTGTTGATCGGAAGCATCATGGTCACATTTGCGTTATACGTAGGGGAAGCATGGGTGTCGAAACATCCGAGTGTCGGTCGAGAAATTGAAATCGGAGAACGTGAGCGTGCCTCATTCGATCGTGTCCTGTTGACGACGTCAGGAGCCATCGAGAAGACGAGTGAGCGGAAACGTCCCCTGTATCGACCGAGACCGAATCGCTTCGGCACCGTCAGACGGACGATGGCACTCCTTATGTACTTTAGAACGCCGAGTCATCGGAATTTATGGTTTCGACTCATTCCGCTCGGGATCACGAGCGTGATTCTTCTCCCAAGTTGGTTCAAACTAGTGGTTCCGATTTATCTGTTGTATGTCGCCTATCAAGAACAGACGTCGTTCACGAGAGAAATGGAGCGACATCCATTCTTTCAATCCATTCAAGAAAGAGGTTCATCATGAACGAACAGCAGTATGAGCAACTGTTACAAATCGAGACGGCCAAACCTCAGCAAGGATTTCCGTCCTCGGCCGAATATCATCGTTATGAGCCGACTCCTTACGAGGCACTCGATTTGCTTCGGGATGCGTATCCGTTAGAGTCCACAGATACCATCGTGGATTTCGGTTCGGGAAAAGGACGTCTGCCGTTCTATTTAGCGTATACGTTTCGTGTGAGGGCGATTGGTGTCGAGATGGACGGTGGATTTCATGAGGAGGCACTTCAAAATTGGATGAGCTATACGAGGAAACATCGTAATCGGGGAAGTGTTCAATTGGAACAGGGATTCGCGGAGGGATTCATGATTCCACCGGATGCGAATCGATTCTACTTCTTTAATCCGTTCTCGGTGAACGTCTTCCGCCAAGTGATTGCCAACATCATCGAATCTGTTGAAACGGTTCCTCGCCCGGTCGATGTGATTTTATATTATCCGGCGGATGAGTACCTCCATTATTTGAACGACGAGACGCCTTTTCAGTACGTACAAACGGTGCGATTGCCGCTGAAGAATCTTCATGAGCGATTTTTGATTTATCGGTTTGATATGATGGAGTCATCTTGGTAATGGAGGAGTGAGCACGATGAAAAAGAAAGACATTTTAGAAGCGTATCGTTGGCGTCAAGCGACGAAAGCGTTCGATGCGGATCGTAAAATCAAAGAAGAGGACATGGAGTTCATTTTAGAGACGGGACGTCTTTCGCCGAGTTCGTTCGGATTCGAGCCATGGCAATTCGTCGTGGTGCGTCGGGAAGATTTACTCCAAAAGATTAAAGATCATGCATGGGGAGCGCAAGGTCAGGCACTGACTGCCAGTCACTTTGTGTTGATCCTCGCAAGAACACCGAAAGCCATGCGTTACGATTCGGACTATATTCGTTATATCGTGACGGGTGTACAGGGCCGGACGGAAGAAGAATACGCACAGCGCGTGAAACGGGTACAGGAGTTCCAGGAGGACGACTACCGTCTTTTAGACGATGAGCGTGTCTTCCAGGAATGGATCAAGCGTCAGACATATATCCCTCTTGGGAACATGATGACGGCTGCCGCACAAATCGAGATCGATTCATGCCCAATTGAAGGGTTCAATCAAGAGGAGATCGATGAGTTGTTAATCTCAGAAGGTGTGATGGAACGTGGGGAATGGTCACTTTCAGTCATGGTCGCATTTGGGTATCGAGCGCGCGACTTTGCACCGAAAACACGTCGTGATTTTAACGAAGTCGTCAAATATATCGGATGAAAAAAAGGTCAATCGCCTCAGCGATTGACCTTTTTGAATTATTTCCAGTCTGTGATGCGGTCGACTGGGAAACGGACTGATGGGTAACCTTCTTCGGCTGCTTTCCCGATAGAGAGAAGCATGACTGGGAGGTAACGCTCTTTGTCGAGACCGAACGCTTCAGCGATGTTCGCTTTATCATATCCACCGATTGGGTTTGTGTCATATCCGTGTGCGCGTGCGACGAGCATGAGCTGCATCGCAACGAGACCTGAATCGAGCATGATGCTATCTTTGATCATTTCTTTCGGTGCATCTTTGAAGATGCCTTTGATCATGTCGACTTGACGGTCACGGACCTCAGCCGGCATCATACCGCGCTCTACTGCTGTATCGAAAATCTCTTCTGTGTAATCTGCCATCTGATAGTCGGCGAAGAGTGCGATCACAGCTGAAGATGTTTCCACTTGGCGTTTGTTGAAGCTTGCGAGTGGGAGGAGTGTTTCTTTTCCTTCTGCGCTATCGATGACGACGAAGCGCCATGGCTGTAAGTTAAGGGATGAAGGAGCTGTTGTCGCTTCTTCAAGAATTTGTGTCATTTCTTCTTTTGAAATTTTGACGTTCTCATCGTATACACGAATCGAGCGGCGTCCTTTGACAATCTCCATAAAGTCTTTTTGTGTGGCAGTGTTCATATTGTAGTCTTCCTTTCATGGTCAATAGTATCTTGTAACATCGTGAGTGATGCTAATAACTGTTGTTGATCCTCTACCTTCATGTTGACAAAAAGTCGGTCCGTTAAGCACTCTTTTTGCTCAGTCCAATGTGCAATTTGTTCACGACCATCGTCTGTCAACTCAACATAGATGACACGGTTGTCTTGTTCACAGCGTCTCCGCGTGATGAGTCCTTGTGTCTCTAACTGTTTCAAGTGTCGGGTGATGGCGGCATGGTCGACATCGACGCGCTGTTGCAATTCACGTTGCCGCAATGGACCGACGTGATACAAGTTGCTCAAAATGTCGTAGCGACTCAAGCTGAGCCCGTCCATTTCAGAGTCGAATAATTGCCCTAATTCTTTTTGTACCGTGATGATGTGATAGAGAATTTGATCACGAAGCGAGCAAGAATCTCGCATGCACATCGCCTCCTCAAATCATTGATGACTCAATCATTGATGGGTCACACAATGTATAGTAAACCCATCCTGACGATATTTCAAATAAAAAGTTTTAAAAAATAGGTTGTCAAACTGTTATATAATAGTCTATATTATAACCAACTGATATATAACAATGATTAAAGGAGGATGTGAACGCTTGGAACACTATGAACGACTAGATAAGTATCATATTCATGAGAAACTGCTCGAATTTGTGAATAAAAACGTTCTTGAACCTCATGAAATCAATGATTTTTGGGAAGGGGTCGAATCGCTTCTAGAGCGTTTCATTCCAGTGAATCAGACACTTCTAGAGCAGCGCAAGACATTCGAGCGATTGTTACAGGAATGGTACAGTAGGCAAGACGAAGTCAATCCAATCGAATACGAGACATTTTTAACGTCGATCGGCTATATCGAACCGGTCGTCGAAGATTTTAATATCGACGTGTTGAATGTCGATCGCGAAATCGCTCATCAAGCGGGACCGCAACTCGTCGTACCGTTAGACAATGCCAGATATGCACTCAATGCCGCCAACGCCAGATGGGGAAGTCTCTACGACGCTCTTTATGGGACGGACATGATTGACGAGACGGACGGTATGGAAAAGGGGAGAGCATATAATCCCGTTCGCGGTAATGAGGTCATTCGGTTAGCGAAACAGTTTCTGGATGACACGTTTCCGCTACCATCAGGGTCGCACAAGGAAGTGACACGATACGTCGTTCGTGATGATGTCGCTTATGCGGTAATCGGGGACGACGAGCATTCGTTCGCTGATGATTCCTTCGTCGGTTACACCGGGGAACCGAACGAGTTGAAGACGTTGATGCTCCAGCACAATGCCTTGCACGTTGAACTTCAATTCGACCGCGAGCATCCGATCGGAAAGATTGATCCTGCTGGACTGATGGACATCGAGCTCGAATCAGCCCTATCCGCAATCGTGGATTGTGAGGACTCGGTCGCAGCCGTTTGTGCGGAAGACAAAGTTCATCTGTATCGTAATTGGCTCGGTCTGATGGATGGGACGCTTGAAGCCTCTTTCCAAAAGAATGGGAAGCGACTCTCTCGGCGTTTAAACGAAGATAAACGTTTGATTGGAAAAGGTGGAGCGGAAGTCGTCCTCCCGGGACGCGCGCTCTTATTCATTCGGAACGTCGGACACTTGATGACGACGGACTTGATCCTTGATGCAGCAGGGCGCGAGGTGCCAGAAGGAATCGTGGATGCCATCTTCACTTCATTGATCGCAAGTCGCCATCTCCATCGTCGTCTCAACTCTCGAGAAGGATCGATCTATATCGTCAAACCGAAAATGCACGGCTCTGAAGAAGTTGCATTCACCAATGACTTGTTTGACGCCGTAGAAGATTTACTGGATCTTCCTCGCCATACGTTAAAAGTCGGCGTGATGGATGAAGAGAGACGAACATCGCTCAACTTGAAAAATTGTATCGCGCAAGTAAAAGAGCGAGTCGTCTTCATCAACACAGGCTTCCTCGACCGGACGGGAGACGAGATTCATTCCTCGATGACACTCGGACCGATGCGTCGGAAGGGAGAAATGAAGACGTCACCTTGGCTCGCTGCATATGAACGGTTGAATGTATCAACCGGTCTCGAGAGTGGGTTCCATCATCAAGCACAAATCGGAAAAGGGATGTGGGCGATGCCTGACCGGATGCGGGACATGATGCGTGAAAAAATGGCACATGTACGGTCCGGGGCGACGACGGCATGGGTGCCTTCACCGACCGCGGCGACGCTCCATGCGATGCACTATCATCAACTCGATGCTTTTGATGTACAGCGAGAATTGATCAAGCAACCTCATTCGAAACATGAGAGACAACAACTCCTCGACATTCCGCTCGCGACACGCATCTATTCGCAAGACGAGATCAATGAAGAGCTTGAGAACAACTTGCAAGGATTGCTCGGGTACGTCGTCCGTTGGGTCGAACAAGGTGTCGGTTGTTCGAAAGTGCCGGATATTCACCATATCGGACTGATGGAAGACCGGGCGACACTCCGGATTTCGAGCCAACACGTGGCCAACTGGTTGCATCACGGCATCTGTTCAGCAGAACAAGTCGAGGTCACCCTTTATCGGATGGCACGAGTCGTCGATGAGCAAAACGAGTCAGACCCGAATTATCGACCGATGACGCCGAACGTCGATCAGTCGATCGCCTATCAAGCCGCCCACGAACTCGTGTTTCATGGGTTGAAACAGCCGAACGGGTATACGGAACCAATCTTACATCGCCGCCGCCGTGAATTTATGAAACGACAAACTGTGGAGTTCAATTTAAAAGGAGGAACCTCATCATGACAACGAAAAAAATGGAAAGCGAACAGTTGATTGAACGTTGGGTCGTCCGCCGCATCGTATCTGGAGAATCGACAGCATCTTTGGCGAATACGGCATTCGTATACGGCAACGACTTGATGCGCCTCGTCTTGGATCGTGCAGACGGTTCGCTCCAAATCATGAAAGAGCCAATCGATGAAGTCGTCGTTTTCCGCAAACCAGAGGATCGTGACGAAGAAAACGTCTGTCGTTGCTGCGGGATGGAGCATTCGACGTTTAAGGCAGCGTTGGAATGCTGCGCTTACCTCGACTAAATCATTTCATTTGCACCATCTGTTATATAACAAAATTAATTTTATGAAATTAATATAATACAGGAGGGTTTATTGATGAAACAACGTGAAGAATTGTTGAACAGCTGGAAGTCAGAACGATTTGAAGGGGTAGAACGTCCATACTCTGTAGAAGACGTCATGAAATTACGAGGGTCTATCGTGATTGAACATACGCTTGCGACAAAGGGAGCGGAACGCCTGTGGCAATTGATGCACGAGCGTGACTACGTCCATGCACTCGGTGCGTTGACAGGGAACCAGGCGATTCAGCAAGTAAAAGCAGGACTCGAATCCATCTATTTGAGTGGTTGGCAAGTAGCGGCGGATGCGAACCTGTCAGGTCACATGTATCCGGACCAAAGTCTATATCCGGCCAACTCGGTACCAAGTGTCGTCAAACGAATCAACCAAGCGCTTCAACGTGCTGACCAAATTCAAACGGCAGAAGGGAAAGGCGACACGCATTGGTTCGCACCGATTGTCGCGGATATGGAAGCCGGTTTTGGTGGGGTGCTCAACGTATTCGAATTGACGAAGGCGATGATCGAAGCAGGTGCTGCCGGCGTTCACCTCGAAGACCAGCTCTCGTCTGAGAAGAAATGTGGTCACCTCGGTGGGAAGGTGTTGCTCCCGACGCAGACGGCTGTGAAAAACTTGATTTCGGCTCGGCTCGCGGCAGACGTCATGGGCGTCCCGACAATCATCGTAGCGCGGACAGATGCGCACGCGGCGAACTTGATCACGAGCGACATCGACCCAATCGATCATCCGTTCATCATTGGAGAGCGTACGCCGGAAGGCTTCTATCGTACGGAAGCTGGTATCGAGCAAGCTATCGCTCGCGGTCTCGCTTATGCACCGTATGCAGATCTCGTCTGGTGTGAGACGTCTGAACCAGATTTAGCAGAGGCACGTCAATTTGCCGAAGCGATTCATGCGAAGTATCCAGGCAAACTTCTCGCTTACAACTGCTCGCCATCGTTCAACTGGAAGAAGAAATTGTCAGACGAAGAGATTGCCACGTTCCAACAAGAAATCGGTGCAATGGGCTACAAGTTCCAGTTCGTCACACTCGCTGGATTCCACGCGCTCAACTTCGGCATGTTCGAGCTCGCACGCGGGTACAAAGATCGCGGCATGGCAGCGTACTCGGAGTTACAACAAGCAGAATTTGCGGCTGAAGTACATGGTTACACGGCGACACGTCACCAACGGGAAGTCGGAACGGGTTACTTCGATGAAGTCTCGCTCGTCATCTCAGGTGGACAATCATCAACGACTGCACTGGCTGGATCGACAGAAGCAGAGCAATTCACAAATTGATCATATTTTGGAGACGCCAACTTGTTGGTGTCTCTTTCTTTATGTGAAAGTGTGTGAATCAGTTCGATGAATATGTGAAAAAAAGATGAATCAAAATTCATTTTAACTTCTTCAATTCGACGAATAGTTGCCACAAATAGTAAGAGTAAACCGTTTCCATTCCTTGTATACTCAATCTGTTCACAAGTTGGACACAATGATAAAGGGGGAAGCATCATGCAAGGGGAACGGTTAAACAAACGTAACGCTTGGTATCAAGCGATTTGGCGTTGGCACTTTTATGCAGGTCTCATATTTGCACCGATTTTCATTATCTTGGCTGTGACAGGAAGCATTTATTTATTTGAACCGCAAGTAACAAAGATGCAATACAAAGACATGATGACGGCATCTTTCACGGAAGAACAGCCGATAGAAGTCCAAAAGGAATCATTCATGACAGAATATCCGGATGCGATGATCACATCGATTCGTTTGCCGGATGAAGGTGAATCGACTCGAATCGGTTGGATGAACGAAGACGAGATGATGTATACATATATTCATCCAGAAACGACAGAAGTTTTAGGAACACGGTCTGCTGAAGGTAGCATGGATTTATTAGTTGTGATTCATGGCACACTATTAGGTGGTCAAATCGGGAGCTGGGTCGTCGAACTCGCGGCGTCCTGGGCAATCATTCTTCTTATTACGGGGACATTCTTGTTTTGGCCACGTGGTAAGAATCCGCTTCGGATGCTTATGCCGAAGCTTGGGAAAGGACGACAGTGGTGGAAGCAGATGCACGGTAGCGTCGCCTTATGGTCATCGCTAGGCCTCGTGCTCATTATCAGTTCAGGGTTGGCTTGGTCATCCGTTTCGGGTGCGATGCTGCAGTGGGTTTCCTCGTCGACAAACACGGGAGCACCGATGTATGCCTATGCGTTTGGTACCAAGCCGGAATCGACCGTGACGACAAAAGATGTGGCAGAAGACGTACCTTGGGCGACCCAAGCAGATCTCGTTCCAACTTCTTCTCCAAGTACGCTGTTGCCGATTGATTTGAATCAAGTGGTTAACAAGTCCACGATTGATCGACCGTACACGATCTCGCTTCCGGAAGGCGAAACAGGCGTCTATACTATCACATCGGCAGCGGGACATCCATTTAAAGAAGCGACGGTGAACTTAGATCAATACAGTGGTGAAACACTCAGCTCTGTGACATACGCAGATTACGGGGTTCTCGGAAAACTGATTACGGTCGGAATCGCCTTCCATGAAGGTCGCCTCTTCGGTTTGCTCAATCAATTGGTTGGGGTCGCACTTTGTCTAGGTCTCATTTTCGTGGTCATCAGCTCGTTCGTGATGTGGCGCAAACGGAGAATCGGATCGATCGAACAGATGAAGCGGTTTGAGGACGAACGGATCAAACGAATCGTCGGTATTTTGATTCTACTTCTTGGTGTGACATTACCGCTCGCAGGGATCAGTATTCTTGTCGTTCTCCTATTTGATTGGTTAGTCGGGCGCCGGAAGTTGAAAGCGGAGGTGGCGGCATGAAACGATTTAAAGCAGTCCTTCCTGTCATCCTAGCGACGATTTGGTTAGGTGCGTGTCAACTTCAGCCAGTAGAACGCACCATTGATCCGATTGGCATTCAACTGATCGTACCTGAACGTGTAGAAGTTGGCTCGACGACGCTTGCGATGAAAATATCGAATGATGAACGTGTGACAGAAAGCCATATTCAAGTCACGCCTTACGATTCGGAAGAGACCCGGACGTATGAAGTGACAGAAAAGGATGGCTATCTCGTGACGAGCGTGAAACTCAATCAAGGAATCTATCAAGTGAACGGCATGGTGCATGAAGGGCAGAAAGTGTATACCCCAACTGCATGGATGATTGTCGGCGATGTACCGCAAGACCAAATCGACCAATTGCAGCAACCAATCGTTCACTCACACGACCATGATGGTGAACATCAGCATTAAAAAAGTAACCGTTGCGTATGCAGCGGTTACTTTCGTTTAAGACGTATCCCGATCTCTCCAATGAGAACGGCGAGGCCCATGAATCCGGCACCGAGAATGGCCATCTGATTCTGGTTGGCGACCCCGATTCCGTTCTCGAATTGATAAATCTCACGTGTTAAGAATTGAATCGGCTCACCGGATGTGAGTGCTTGTTCATAACCGAGCCAAATCAAAATCGAGAATGTGGCAATTGAAACCAAAAGTCCGATGAATGCGGTAGTACTGACACGGATTACGGTTCGAGTCATAGCAATTCCTCTTTTCCTGTTTGTATACGATACGTCACAAGCTGAGGAAAAGATTCACGAGGTAATCATTTCGGAATGGTCAACACTTGCCCGACACTGATTAAGCTGACGTTCGTGATATTGTTGGCGGCCGCGATTTTCGCAACAGTTGTGTTATACATCGTCGCAATCTTGTACAGCGTGTCCCCTGATTTGACCGTGTATTTTACCGTAGTTGTCGGTGGTGTGACCGTCGTACCTGGGATGACGAGCACTTGTCCGACATAGATGGAGTTGACGTTTGCGATGTTATTGGCAGCTGCGATTTTTGCGACGGTCGTATTGTACATCGTCGCAATCTTGTAGAGTGTGTCGCCCGATTTCACGGTGTACTTCACGGTCGTCGTAGGTGGTGTAACGGTCGTTCCTGGAATGATGAGCACTTGTCCTACATAAATCAAGCTGTAGTTCGTAATGTTGTTGGCGGCAGCAAGCGCCGAGACGGTGACTCCGTATGTCCGTGCGATACTGTACAACGTATCACCTGACTTCACGGTATACGTTTTGTTCGTCGATGTGTTTTGATATGCAAGTAATTGTGAGATCGTGACAAATTTGTACCCTTTTGCTTTGAGTTGTGAAATCATCGTTGGGAGTGCGAGCGGTGTACCCGGGGCCCCGGCTCCGGTATGCATCAAGACGATTGAACCCGGTTTGATGTTAGTCTGAACTTTCGTGTTGATTTGGCTTGCGGTCAATCCTTTCCAGTCAACCGTATCAATGTTCCATTGAATCGTGTATCCGTATCCTGAAGCCCCGACACCGCTCAATACGGTACTATTCACTGCACCAAACGGGGCTCTGAAAATCGGTTTTGTCGTTTTTCCGGTCAACGATTTAATCAAAGCTTCCGTGCGGTCGAGTTCGGATTTCATCTGCGTGGCAGTCAGTTTGGTGAAGTCAGGGTGTGTATACGAGTGATTTCCGAGTTGATGTCCTTTTGCGGCGATATTTTTAATGTAATGTGGATGGTTATTTGCGCCCGACCCCGTTAAAAAGAAAGTGGCTTTGACATTGTTTTTTGCTAAAATGTCTAAAATCTTGTTCGTGTTCGCCCCGTCTGCCCCGTCATCGAACGTCAATGCGACGACCTTGCTCGTCGTGTTCACGCTCGTGACAAATTTTGAAGCGGCGGCACTGACGGAAATCGATTGTGTGATCACCATCGCCAATAAGATGAACAGCGCCATCGCCCCACGAATGACCTTACGTTTCATCTGAATTCGCCTCCATTCATGATGTAACTCTCTTGATGTTAAGACTTTCCAAATGATTGACCTTGATATATTTTATATACCCCTTTTTAGAAATGATGGACTAAAATTCGGAAATGTACTCAATAAATTTTGATTCAACTATATGTGTGAAATTTGTGAGAATGTATCGCGGGATATATCACAGAATGCTCACACTCTTTTTGGAAAGAGATGGTATCATGAACAATGTGTGAAAGATGTAAGCGATTTATAAGGAGGACTTATGATGAAAAAGATGATGACACGGTTTGGGGTCGTGTTTGGACTCATCGGGTTATTCGTACTCGGTGCGTGTGGTACGGAGAAAGAAGCGGAGAGCGCGGCTGTTCCACAGTCAATGGAACCGGTCGAGGCAGAGTTGACGGTAGAGGCAACGGCTAAAAAGGGAGAGGCGGTACCTTTATCAGTAACAGTCACGCAAGATGGTCAACCTGTAGACGATGCGGATGAAATCAAGTTCGAGGTATGGAAGAATGGTGCGAAGGAAGAAAGTGAGATGATCAAGGCGTCACTCACGAAAGACGGTATCTATGAAGCGGAGACGACGTTCGCGGAAGAAGCGGTCTATACGGTTCAGGTTCACGTGACAGCGCGTTCGATGCACACCATGCCGACGACAAACGTGACGGTTGGACATCCAGAAACGGCTGCTGAAGCAGAATAAGAGAGTGAGCATCATCACCACGCTGGAGCGGATATCACGCTTGATCCGAAAGAGGCGACAGCAGGGGAAGAACAACCATTCATGGTACACGTCATGATTGAAGACGAGATACTCGCAGGGGCGGAAGTACAACTCGAAATCTTCCAAGACGGGGCAGAGAAGCATGAGTGGGTGAAGTTAGAGGAAGCAGATACTGGGATGTATAAAGGTGCACACACCTTTGCTGAATCAGGCGCATACAACGTTCAAGTCCATGTCACGAAAGGTCATGATATTCATGAGCACGTCATGGAGACGGTAAACGTTAAATAAAAAATCGGCTCACGTTGAGCCGATTTTTTATTATGCATTTTGGTAAAGGGATTCAACTTGTTGTTGAAGCGCTTCGTTCTCCAAGTACTCATCGTATGTTGCTTCTTTGTCCACGATGCCATTCGGAGTCACTTCGATGATGCGTGTCGCGATCGTCGAGATGAGCTGATGGTCATGTGAGCTGAAGAGAAGCACGCCTTTGAACGACTCGAGACCGTTGTTGAGTGCTGTGATCGATTCGAGATCCAAGTGGTTCGTCGGATCGTCAAGGACGAGTACGTTCGAGTTCGAGAGCATCATCTTCGAGAGCATGCAGCGTACTTTTTCTCCTCCTGAGAGGACAGACGCCTTCTTCATGACTTCTTCACCTGAGAAGAGCATACGGCCAAGGAATCCACGAAGGAACGTGTCTGACTCATCGGCAGGTGAGAACTGGCGCAACCAGTCGAGGATGCTCTTTTCTGAGCCCTCGAAGTACTCCGAATTGTCTTTCGGGAAGTATGACTGAGTTGTCGTGACGCCCCATTTGACTGACCCTGTGTCTGGCTCCATCTCACCCATGAGAATTTTGAAGAGTGTCGTGATGGCAACGTCCGAACGACCGACGAATGCGACTTTGTCCGTCTTGTTGAGTGAGAACGTGACGTTGTCGAGTACTTTTACACCATCGATCGTCTTCGATACGTTATCGACATAGAGAACATCGTTTCCGATCTCGCGCTCCATCGTGAATCCGACGAACGGATAACGACGTGACGACGGACGGATGTCATCAAGTGTGATCTTATCGAGCAACTTCTTACGAGACGTCGCTTGACGTGCTTTCGATGCGTTCGAGCTGAAACGTGCGATGAAGTTTTGAAGCTCTTTGATTTTCTCTTCTTTCTTCTTGTTCTGGTCTGCCGCCATACGTGTAGCGAGTTGGCTAGACTCATACCAGAAGTCGTAGTTCCCGACATACAATTGGATTTTTCCAAAGTCGAGGTCGGCCATGTGCGTACAGACTTTGTTCAAGAAGTGACGGTCGTGGGAAACGACGATGACTGTGTTTTCAAAGTTGATTAAAAACTCTTCCAACCATTGAATCGCTTTTAGGTCAAGTCCGTTGGTCGGCTCGTCTAAGAGGAGGATATCTGGCTTACCGAAGAGCGCTTGGGCAAGAAGGACTTTGACTTTCTCCCCACCTGTGAGTTCGCTCATTTGTTTCTGGTGGAGCGCTTCAGAGATACCAAGACCTTGGAGGACCATCGAGGCTTCCGACTCTGCTTCCCAACCGTTCAACTCAGCGAATTCTCCTTCAAGTTCAGCTGCGCGCATCCCGTCTTCATCTGAGAAGTCTTCTTTCATGTAGATGGCGTCTTTTTCTTTCATTACTTTGTAGAGACGCTCGTGACCCATGATGACGGTCTCGAGAACTGCACTGTCCTCATACGCGTAGTGGTCCTGTTTGAGGACGGCGAGACGTTCGCCCGGTGTGATGCTGACATCACCCGTCGTCGTATCTTGTTCACCTGATAAAATCTTTAAGAATGTCGATTTTCCGGCACCGTTCGCACCGATCAATCCGTAACAGTTGCCTGGCGTGAACTTGATGTTCACCTCTTCAAACAACTTGCGACCGCCAAATTGTAGGCTGACGTTATTTACTGTAATCATGTATGGTATCCCTCGTTTTTCTGATTAGTTTACGACGTGTATTGTATCACGTTTTTGAAAAACGCGCAGTCGCGTAAAGAGTGGAAGTGAAAAATGACTCTATTCGGTAATTCCCAACATATCATATGTTTAGTAAAAACATAACGTTTCACTTAATACATTTGGTTACTTGAAGTGAGACGTTGTGTCAAAGCAACGAAGTAAACGAATTCCTTCAGGGGAAATAGTGCAGTTCAGTTGCCATATTTCTAATCCGGAAGGTATCGCATCGTTAATCAATTGACGAATTAGATGGTCTTGTTTTCGGTTGGGATTACCGGTATAAATTGGTGCGTCATATAAAAAAACATATAAGAGGACTGCTCTTCCGGTTTGGGGTAGAGTGGAAATCAGAGCGTAGAGATGACGAATCAAACGTTCTGTTTCGATGGGTCGTTTCACTCGTCTACGTTTAAAGTGTGGGAGAGGAATAGTGAGTAGTTCGCTGAGCGGAGCCTTCACTTCCATGAAGATTCCATCAATCTGAAAATCGATCCGTGCACCGTCAGTTACTATTTCACGTTTGATTCCCCTCGGGGTTGAGAAAGCATCAAGCTGGTTCTCGAGTAAGAAAGCTTCAACATAGTCGTTTACACGACCTTGATTGATTCCAATCCATTGTTCACCATCGACTGAAATGGCTTCGACTGTAAAGCGAGTTTTACGATTCGAGTCATAGGTTTCTGAGACGAGGCAGGGGATGTTTTCAAATATAATATCTCCAATCCTTCCTGTTACAGGACAATGGCAAGGCGCGAGCAAATCATCAACGAGTACGTCCATGACAAAGCGATTACGTCTGTTTACAATTATCGCTTTTTTCAAAGGTTCTTCAAATAAAATCATTGCCACTTTTACGTGAAATGACGGTATTCAACTCAAATGCTACATTTCCTGCGAGTGCGCGTGAAATCATACATTGATCTTTCGCTTTTTTCGCGATGCGTTCAACAAGTGTGATCTCTCGATCCGTCATCTCTGTAGGTACTTGAATCGTTGTCGCATAGCGAATCGTCTCGTAAGTGAAGATGCCGTTCGTCACATCGACGATGCCTTCCGCATCAATCGTGATGCCACGGTGAGTCAGGTCACTCCGTCCGAGTACGGCTGCGAGGGTGATGATATAACACGTGGCCGCTGCCCCGAGTAACATCTCATCCGGATTCGTGCCGACTCCGGGACCGTCCATCTCGGGTGGGATCGAAATCTGTGTCTTTAATCGCTCGGCCTCGAGGGTACCGACGTCATTTCGTCCGCCATCCCAGCCGAGGTTCATGCTAAATGTATGCTTCATCAAAAATCGCCTCCAATGTCTCTAGTGTAAAAGAGAACGATTGGAGGCGCATGTGTTATGCTTGTGCGCGCTTCGCGAATGTGCGAAGTGTTTCGATGATAACCGTTGTTGCTTTTTCCATGTTGTTCACAGAGATGTATTCAAACTTCCCGTGATAGTTTTCGCCACCTGTGAAGATGTTCGGCGTCGGAAGGCCCATGTAAGAAAGTTGCGATCCGTCTGTCCCACCACGAATCGGTTCAATCTTCGGTTCGATGCCAAGGCCGCGCATGACGTCAGCGACGGTATCGACGATGTGTTTCACTGGTTCGATTTTCTCGGCCATGTTGTAATACTGATCTTCCATCTGGAGTTCAATCCGTTCTTCCCCGTATTTTTGTTTCCATTCGAGGACAAGTTTCTCCATCAACGCTTTACGTGCTTCGAACTTTTGTTTGTCGTGATCGCGGATGATGTATTGAAGCGTCGTCTTCTCGACGTCCCCATTGAAGCCGTTCAAGTGGAAGAACCCTTCGTAGTTGCTCGTACGTTCCGGTGCCTCATCAGCAGGCAAACGGTTTTGGAACGCCATCGCAAGCTTCATCGAGTTGACCATCTTGTTCTTGGCGCTACCTGGGTGCACGTTCGTCCCGTGGAAGGTGACGGTCGCACCGGCTGCGTTGAAACTCTCATACTGCAACTCTCCAAGTGGACCGCCGTCCATCGTGTAAGCGAAGTCCGCATTGAATCGGGCGACATCGAATTTATGTGGTCCACGTCCGATTTCTTCATCCGGTGTGAAGGCGATGCGGACCGGCCCGTGTGGAATCTCAGGATGAGCCAATAAGTATTCGATCGCTGTGACGATTTCAGCGATTCCTGCTTTATCGTCCGCACCGAGGAGTGTCGTGCCGTCCGTTGTCATGAGCGTATGCCCGACATACCCGTCCAGTTCTGGGAAGTCTTTTGGTGATAACACGACATGAAGCGACTCGTTCAAGACGATGTCGCCACCTTCATAATGCTCGACGAGTTGAGGGGAGACGTTCGTTCCTGTGAAATCGGTCGCCGTATCGACGTGGGCAAGGAAGCCGATAGTCGGTACATCATGATCGACGTTACTCGGAAGTGTGGCGAAGAGATACCCGTATTCGTCCGTCTCGACGTCTGTCAGACCGAGTTCTTTTAATTCTTTCTCCAAATGGCGAATCAAATCCCATTGTTTGGCCGTCGATGGTGTTGTCGTACTTGTGAAATCCGACTGTGTATCAATCTTCGCGTACGTCATTAAGCGTTCAATTAATTTTGCTTGCATGGATTGCCCTCCTCTAATAAGTTTCATCTTCATTAGTTTATCACGCGCAATCGAAGTCGAAACAAAAAAGTCGCGCCCATCGATGGACGCGACCTGTTCAAAAGAGAAACGGATATAGAATCGGCAAGATAAACGAGGTGAAGATTGCGGTCAATCCCATTGCGGCACCACCTGTTGCACCGGACAACGGATGTTCCGTTGCCGCCTGAGCGGTCCCAATCCCGTGACTGATTGTGCCGAGTGTGAGTCCACGCGTGAACGGGTCGTCCATACGAATCCACGTCAATAAGACCGGTCCGAGCATCGCCCCTAAAATACCGCAGGCAACGGCGATCGAGGCCGCAAGTGTTGCATCCCCCTCTAGTTGTCGAGCCAATTCAAGGGCAATCGGGGACGTTGCCGATTTGACCGATAGTGCAATCAATACGTTTTCGGTGAAAGAAAATAACTTGCCGAAAAGTACAGCCACGAAGATTGTGGAAAGTGACCCGATGACAATCGCGCTCAGTGCTCGCTTTGCCCGTGCGAGTAGTACAGGTAAGTTGCGATAGAGCGGTAATCCGAGGGCGACCGTCGCTGGTCCGAGTAAGATGGTGATGAGATCGGTAGCCGGTTCATACGCATCATAGGACTGTCCTGTCACGAGTAACAGAAGAATCAAAATCGCTGTACTTAAGAAGACGACATTGGTGAACGGAGATGCCCACTTCATGGAAAGTCGACGACTGAGCGAATACACGAGAATCGTCGATCCGATCCAAACGTATGTCATGATGTCTCACCTTCTTTCCCGGAAACAAACGCGGTCACGACCATACCCACCGCCATGCTGGCGAGTAACGTGATAAGGAGCGGGATGCCGGCAGCTTTTAACAACGTGCCGTACGCCATAAGGCCGACGGCAATAGGGATGAAGAAGAAGGCGAGATGCTTCGTCAAATATCCGGCACTGTCCTCAATCCATTCCACGCGAATGACTTTTGTTACTAAGAGAATGAGCAACAGCACCATGCCGATGACGCTGCCTGGTACTTTCCACGAGAACGTCTCAACAATCCAGTTTCCGAGCGTGCTCAATCCGAATAAAAGAGCGAGCCCAATCATCCATTTTAATAATTTCATATACATGACTTCCTTTCACGTCATTCAAAACGTATGAATCTTCTCAAATTCAACGAGAGAGGTCAAGAAAAGGGTATAACAAAAAAGGTAAGGGGTACATACGTTCGGGATGCTATACTACATCTATCATAAACAAGCGGGGTGCCGAGATGGAACTAAAAACGATTGAGCAATTTATTCAAGAGCATGGATTACAAAACAGGGAAGACATTTTACATGCGTTCACAAAGCGGGTCAATTTGACAACTTTGCCACGGACAACAAGGGAAGAAGTAGCGGTTGGCCATTCTAAGTTTGGCGGATATCCTGACTTACCACACGCAGACTTGCATCCTGGAGAGAATATGACGTTTTTAGCTCAGTTTCGTTTAAGTGATTTAGCTGAGTTTGAATCCGTAGATGCACTCCCGAAAGAAGGGGTGTTGTCTTTCTTCTATGATTTAGAAGAACAACCTTGGGGAGATGTGGATGAACGTCATCTTTGGCGTGTTCTGTTTACTGAAGAATCGAAACTTGAGCGAGTGCGAGTTGGGGAAGCATTAAATGAACGTGCCGTTTCCTTTAAAGAAAGCTATGCAGAGAATGAATACAGTTTATATGAGCTGCTCGACGAAGAGATGTACGATCGGTTACTCGAACGATTCGAACAAGAAGAACTTCATGCAATCGGTGGACATCCGAGTGAAGTGCAAGGTGACGTTTTTGAAGAGATACAAGAAACATATGGGGAACGATTCGATCATCCTTTCCTATTGTTTCAAATGGACACGTCTGAAGAGTTAGACGTCATGTTCGGGGATGCAGGTATTCTCTATTTTCTCATTCCGGAAGATGCTCTCCGTGCCAAACGGTTTGGAGAAACCGAAATCATTATGCAGTGTTATTGAACGCAAAAAAGGGAGCCGACTCGAATGAGTCGACTCTCTTTTGATTATGCTTGTTTTTTCTTACGGAATCGTGCGAAGAACTCATAGACGATTGGTACGATGAGCAACGTGAGAAGTGTCGAACTTGTGAGTCCGCCAATCACGGTGACCCCGAGACCTTTCGAGATGAGGGCGCCACCCTCGAGACCGAGTGCGAGTGGTGCGAGTGCACCGATTGTCGCGAGTGCGGTCATCAGAATTGGGCGAAGGCGTGTGCCCGCTGCCTCAAGTAACGCTTCACGTGTTGATAAACCAGCTTCTTCTTTATGAATGACGCGGTCAATCAAAACGATGGCGTTCGTGACGACAATCCCGATCAACATGAGTGCCCCGATCAAGGCAGAAACCGAAATCGTTTCACCCGTGATGAGAAGGGCGACGAGTCCCCCGATAATCGCATACGGAAGTGAGAACAACACGACGAATGGCGTGAGTGCCCCACCGAATGTGATGACGAGAACCAAGTATACGATGGCAATCGCGGCGAGCATCGCAAGACCGAGCTGTGTGAACGATTCTTGAATCTGTTCCGTTACACCGCCGACATCATACGATACGCCAGACGGAAGCTCAATCTCTGAAACGCGTTCTTCAATCGCAGCAGACGCTTCTGTCGCTTTATCTGTGCTGAGTTCAACACTTACTTGCGCAAGCAGTTTTCCGTCGCGCTCGACGAGTGTGTCCGGTGTTGTGCCTTCTTCGATTTCAATGAAGTCTGAAATCGGGCGTGGTCCGAACGGTGTCGTGATTTCTTGTGCTTGCAGGTCATCGACACTGTCATACGTCACTTGCTCGTTCGGGATGACGACGTCTAACTGTTTTTCATCCACTGTGACACTTGTAAGTGGACTTTCTGGTGCCTGGAACTGACTGATGACTTGCGCGATTTGACCTGCCGACACACCGGCTTCTGCAGCGGCCTGTTGGTCGACGTTGAACGTGTATTGTACATAGGACTCACGTAAGTCAGATGTCGCTTGACGGACATAATCCGTTTCCTCTTCAATCGTTTCGATGAAAGTCGGCACGATGGCTTCTAAATCTTCAAGGGAGTTGGCATAGACGTTGTATGTGACACCGCTCGTTGCGCCGCCACCTGAGAAGTCTTGTTCTTTCCATTCCCCGTTCGAAGCGAGTTCGTTCAATTTCTCGATATCAGCTAACTTCACATCCGCGAAGTCTTCCGTATCTGGATCATATTGAACGATGAAGATTCCTTGTTTGTTGTTTCCGGGGTTCAGCGGGTTCTCTCCACCGACCGTGAACTGAACATCGGTTGCGTTCGGTTGTTCTTCCATGAAGTATTCTTCTGCCACTTCTGCTGCGGCAATCGAATCTTCAAGTGTTTGACCAGGTTCTGGGTCGAACGTGACGAACAACGTCTTCTCCGAATCCTGATTCAAGAAGTTGACCCCAATCGCTGGGACAAGGGCAAAGCTACCAATCAATAGGGCAGTCGCGAGACCGAACACGACGAGTTTATGGTTCAGTGACCAGTTCAAGACGCCACGATACCATTCCGCGAGCTTGCCTGGACCTTCTTCTGGCTTCAACTTGTCGCGGTTTTTAAAGAACGAGTCGGCCATCATTGGTACGACCGTGATCGCCACGAGTAACGAAGCGAGTAATGCGAAGACGACCGTCAATGCGAACGGCAAGAACAATTCACCGACAAATCCAGTGACAAATCCGAGCGGTAAGAATACCGCGATCGTGACGATGGTCGACGAGGCGATCGGGATGAATACTTCTTTTGTTGCCGCGATAATCAACTCTTTACCGCGAAGTGGTTCGTTCGAACGCGTGAGTCGACGGTAAATGTTCTCGATGACGACGATAGAGTCATCGACGACGCGCCCAATCGCAACAGTCATCGCACCGAGCGTCATGATGTTCAACGTGATATCCAACTGCTTCAAGACGATGAGTGCCATGAGAAGCGACAACGGGATCGAGATGACGGCGATGATCGTCGATCGGAAGTTACGTAAGAACACTAAGATGATGAGGATAGCGAACAACCCACCAAGTAATGCTTTAGACAACATCGTTTCGACCGACTCTTCAATCGGTTGTCCTTGGTCGAGTGTAATTGATACATTCGCCGTATCGTTTTCAGCTTCGAAGTCATTCAATACTTCTTTGACGGCGTTGACGACATCGACCGTGTTCGCATCTTGTGTCTTCGTCACTTGTACGCCGATTGAGCGTTCACCGTTCGAGCGAGAAATCGATTCTTCGATTCCTTTGTCCTCGATTGTCGCAAGTTCACTCAACGCGACAGTCGGAACCGTCGTCGGAACGTTCGGTGGTAATGCCGATGGTGTTTCCGTCGGGACCTCTGTTGGCACGTCTGGCGTTTGACCAGGTGGCAATTCCGTCGGGGCAGACGGTGTCGTCGGCGTTGATTGTGCCGGTGAGTAAGGGATTTGGATGTCGCGGAACGCTTCGAGCGTCTCCGACTTGCCGTCGATGACGACCGCTTGCTCCGTATCACCTAATTCATATAACCCGAGCGCAATTCGAGCGTCATTCGCTTGAATCAATTGTTTGACCGTATCTTCTGTCAAATTGTATTCTGCGAGCGCTTCTTGGTCGAATTGAAGTTCGACGCGGCGAATCTCTTGCCCGGCAATTTGGACGGTTTGCGCACCTTCCACTCCTTCAAGGGCAGGCTGCACTTCTTCCTCGACGAGTTTTGTCAATTCGGCCAAATCAAGACTCTCATCCGAGATGGCAGCCCCGATTACCGGGAAAGCATCGAAACTGAGACGCGACACTTGTGGTTCTTGTGCCGACTCCGGCAATTCGACGTTGCTTAACGCATCTTTGACCTGCTGTTCCGCTTCATCCATATCGGTACTGAAATCATAATCGATTTGGATGTTCGAAGCGTTTTGGAATGACGAAGAACGGACTTGTTCCACACCATTTAAATTTTGTAGACGATCTTCTAACACGGTGCTGACTTCTTCGAGCACTTGCTCAGGGGATGCACCTGGATAAATGGTTGTGACCGAGACGGTCGGAGTCGTAATGTCCGGTAACGTCTCGAGCTTCATCGTCAGACCGGCGAAAAGACCGGCGGCCGTCAAGATGATCGTCATCAACCAAACCGCAAACTTGTTGTTAACGGAGAAGGACGTGATTTTCTGCATGGATTTTTAATCTCCTCTATTATTATGTTGTTTTATGACTCACGATCGATGTCGTGGGCTCGTTCAATCAAGCGTGCGATAATCGCTTGTTTGAGTTCGGCAGGGGGAACACCGACACCGAAGTGTTCGGACATCATCATACCTTCGAGTGCATAACGAATGATCATGGTTTCCACCGGGTCGGCCGTTTGTTGGAACTGTGCGAAGAACGTATCTAAATCATGTTTCCAACGATTGGCGTACTCTTGGTCGACTTCGAACAACGTGAGAAATGCAATCATCTTCTCGACGTCGATTTGGATGGCAGCACGCTCAGGATGTAACTTCGTTTCATCAAATAGACGAACGAACGCCTCGACAGGTCCATGACCTTCTTGTTGCAATGAAGCATATAGCTCGTTTTGTTCTTGTTGTAATCGTTCGACCATCGCCGTCATCAACGCTTCTTTTGAAGGATAATGATAAAGCAGTCCACCTTTAGATACACCCGCAGTCTTGACGACTTCATCTAAGGTAAGTTGGTGCACGCCATGGTTCATGATGATGTCGGTTGCCGCATCCAACAGCTTTTGCTTTGTAACGTTCGATCGGTTTGACATATCTTCACCTCTTTCTGTACCGACCAGACGGTTTGTTTGATTTTACTATATCGTTCGTATTCTTTTGAAGTCAAGAAATGATGTCCTCAAAACTGTCACCAAGTACACATATAGTGTGATAGCGATTGCAGAAAAGTCTTGACGTGAGAATGATTATCAGTGATGATAGGTACTGAGAGTAATTATCATTACCAGAGAGAAATAACCGAACGTGGGGGAATGACAGATGAACAAAAAATATGCAGCTTTAGGAATTTCAGCAGCGTTAACGACATCGCTCCTTGCCGCTTGTGCAAGCACAGATGAGACAACTTCAAATGAAGGCTCAGACGATTCGAACGTCGTCAATGTTTACTCGAGTCGCCACTACGATGTCGATCAACAATTATACAAGCAGTTTGAAGAAGAAACAGGCATCAAAGTCAACGTGGTGGAAGGAAAGAGTGACGAACTTCTCGAGCGTTTGAACACGGAAGGCGAAAACACAGAAGCAGACCTCTTCATTACAGCAGATGCCGGAAACTTGTATCAGGCAAAAGAAGCAGGACATCTTCAAGCGGTCGATAGCGATGAGCTTGAGTCAAACATTCCTGAAAAATATCGTGACACGGACAACGAATGGTTCGGTTTGACGAAACGTGCGCGTGTCATCGTCTACTCAAAAGATCGCGTGAAACCAGAAGATTTGTCGACGTATGAAGCGTTGACAGAAGAACAGTGGAACGGCAAAGTACTCGTCCGTCCATCTGAAAACATGTACAACATCTCACTCCTCGCATCGTTCATCGAAGTGAACGGGGTCGATGAAGCGAAAGAGTGGGCGAAGGGCTTAGTGAACAACATGGCACGCGACCCACAAGGGAACGACCGTGACCAAGCGAAAGCGGTCGTCGCCGGTGAGGGGGACGTGGCCATCATGAACACGTACTACATGGGGCTCATGTTGAATTCTGAAGACGAAGAAGAGAAGAAAGTCGCTGAACAGCTCGGTGTCTTCTTCCCGAACCAAGATACAACAGGCACACACGTGAACATTTCGGGTATCGCGATGACGAAAGCATCGAAGAATACAGAAAACGCTCAAAAATTGATGGAGTTCATGTCAGAACCGTCAGCACAAGAAAAGTTTGCGAGTGTGAACTACGAATATCCAGTCAACGAGTCGGTTGAGCCGAACGAACTTCTTCAATCATGGGGCGAGTTCAAAGAGCAAGACATCAACCTCTCTGCACTTGGTGAAAACCAACAAGAAGCAATCCGCATCTTTAACGAAGTGGGTTGGAAGTAAGATGACTTCGGCTTGAACGAGAGTTCAGGCCGGAGATTTTTGCGTTCTTCACACCCTAAGCGCTACACGGGATGCACAGAAACTGATATGATGGGACAGGAATTGATAGTTTACAGAACGGGAGCGGTACGACATGAACTGGCACGCAGTAAAACGACAACTGAATGGATGGGCGATCCTCAGCTTTCTCGCGATTTTATTGATCGTCTTGCCGGGAATTGTCGTGCTCGTCGAATTGTTCGCCCCGGTCAATGACAATTGGCAGCACATTCAGGAGTACCTGTTGCCCCGTTACGTGAGAAACACGTTGTTCATTATGGTGGCTACCGGTGTCTTGACGACCGTGATCGGGACGAGCCTCGCTTGGTTCGTGACCGTCTATGATTTCCCGTTCCGTCGCTTCTTTAAATGGGCACTCATCCTGCCGCTCGCGATTCCGCCTTATATCGGGGCGTATACGTATCACGGCATTTTAAATTACACCGGAGTGATCCAAACGACGCTACGAAATCAGTTCGGGATCACCGTCGATCAGTCGTACTTCAACATCATGTCGATTCAAGGAACCGTGTTTATTTTCACGTTGTTCCTCTATCCATATATTTATACGATCACACGAGCGTTCTTGCATAACCAATCATCCTCGATGATTGAGAACGCGCGGATTCTCGGTCGTGGCTCATGGGACATTTTCTTCACCGTCGTCATACCGATTTCTCGAGTCGCCATCATCGGCGGTGTCAGTCTCGTCTTGATGGAAGTGCTCAACGACTATGGTGTCGTGAAATACTTCGGGATCCAGACGTTCAGTACCGCTATTTTTAGCACATGGTTCGGGATGAAGGATACGTCGTCGGCGCTGAAGCTTGCGGGCACACTCATGATTCTCGTCATCGCCATTTTGACGATGGAACGACTCGTCCGGGGAAGGAAGCAATTCAGTTACGCTTCGACGAAAGTAAAACCGCTCAAACCGAGACCGCTGCAAGGTTGGCATCGCTATGCGGTATTCGCATATGTTTCGCTCGTCTTTGCGATTGCATTCGTCATTCCGTTCACGCAGTTGACGGCTTGGACGTTCCTGACGTTCGATACGGTCTTCACGGAAGAATTTTGGCAACTCGTTTGGAATACGGTACGAGTCGCCTTTACCGCAACCGTGATCATCTTACTGTTCGCACTCATCATTGCGAACTATACACGACTCTTCCCGTCGAACATGACGCGTGTCATTTCGAAAGTGACGACGCTTGGGTATTCGATTCCGGGAGCGGCCATCGCCATTGCGGTCATCACGCTCTTCTTGTGGCTCGATGACAAAGTGCTCAATTTGGCACGGGCGCTCGACTTGAGTCAGACATTCGTGTTCCGGACGACGCTCATCATGCTCATCTTTGCCTACGTCATCCGCTTCCTCGCCATCGGCTACAACTCGATCGAGAGCGGGTTTGAGAAAGTAGGGAAGTCGTTTACCGAAGCATCCCGTATGCTGGGGTGGAATACGGTCCAAACGTTCTTTCGCGTCGATATCCCGATGATCAAAGGCGCCATCATGAGCGCGTTTATCCTCGTCTTTATTGATATTATGAAAGAGTTGCCATTGACGCTCTTTTTACAACCATTTAACTTTTCGACGCTTGCGACACAGGCGTTCAAATACGTGAGTGATGAGAAGATTCACGAAGCGGCACTCGCTTCCATCGTCATCGTCCTCATGAGTGGACTGTTGATATTCGTTTCCCACAAGGTGCTTGATAAGGAGGCCGACTAATGTTTGTTCAAATCAATGATTTACATTTTAGCTATAAAGGTGCGCATGAAGAGACCATCAAAGGGTTCTCGATTTCAATCACGAAAGGTGAAATCGTCTCACTTCTTGGGGACAGCGGATCGGGGAAGAGTACGATTCTCCGTTTGATCGCAGGACTCGAGATGCCGAACCAGGGCGTCGTCGTCGTGAATAACTGTGTCTGTTGCGACGATTGCCAGTTCATGCCGCCAGAAGATCGTGGCGTGGGGATGGTCTTCCAAGACTATGCACTCTTCCCGCACATGACCGTTGAAAAGAACATTCGATTCGGTCTTCATAAACTGAACCGCAAGGAGCGGAATGCGCGTGTCGAAGAGATGCTCGCGCTCGTCAACTTGACGGAATTCCGTCACCGTTATCCGTACGAACTCAGTGGGGGACAACAACAGCGTGTCGCGCTCGCGCGTGCGCTCGCACCGAAGCCGGCGCTCTTGATTCTAGACGAACCGTTCAGTAATTTGGATACGTCACTTCAACACCGGATTCGCGACGATTTGCGTCGTCTCTTGAAGCAGACGGGCACGACGACGATCTTTGTGACGCATGACGAAGAAGATGCTGAGGCACTTGCCGACCGCATCGTCTACCTCGGAGAAGGCAAAATTAAAAAGCAGGTCATGACGGAGAACAACAAGACGTTCAATCCGCAAATTCCTTGCTTCGTATAAGTTCCGCGCACTCATTGATGAAATGGGTGCGTTTTTCTGTGGGTCCATCATTCGATGAAGCGATGGTCTAAAACAGATAGGTGTTCCTGCCAATCTGGCCAAGAGGACTGGAGCGATGTAATCAATTCGTTCCCCCCGAAGCTGATCGTACTTTCGTGAGATGCATAAATGACCCAGTTCATGTGTTGGTCAAACCAATAACGTTCTAAATAACGTCCGTCATAACAAGGATCCAAGGAATCGGTATCGATTTGCCAGAGCGTAAGGTCTTCATGTAGTTCAAAGACGACATCCGCGCCTCGACGCAATATCCATTGTTGGATTTCCTTGATTTTTTGATCATTCTCTTCAATATAGTCACTATCGAATGCGATCACATCGGGGCGCCCAGCAGTCGATAGAGGGTACCAATAATGTGAATCGGTCACAGCCCAAATGGCGCGAATTCTTCTCTTCACTTGACTGGCGAGAGGTGATGAAAGTTGAGTCCTCATGACGTGTAAACTCCTTATCCTAAAGTTGATGTATGTGTTGCTATCTTCACTATACATGGGAAATAGAAAAACGTCCTTAGCGTTTATCTAAGGACGTTTCGTGCCTACTTCGCTGTCTGAGACGGTTTCGACTCATTTCCAAGCTGGTCAATCGCAGTCACGTAGTAGGATGCATTGCTCTCATTTGTGACTTCGATACTTTTTCGTGCATGGGATGGGATACTTTCGATATGAGTCGCTTTTCCGTCGATGACTTCATAGATTCGATATCCAATCACGCTCTCTTGACGAACGGCGTGCCATGTCAATAAGTTACCTTTCAGTTCGACTGCCGTCGGTGTCTCGAGATTGACAGTTTCGTTCAGTTCGGTATCCACCAGCTCTGTATAGACGACGAATCGTTCATCATAGCCCCCGTCCCCGAACGTACCCGAACAGGTAATCAAATTTAAGTTCCGATTTGATGTGGCACCGAAAATCTCTTCGATTGGCGCGGTTTTCGTATCATAGCGTTCTGTTTTTGTGACGCGGAACCGGAGTGTGTTACCCGCTTCATCTTGAATCAGAACGTCATCGCCTTCTTTGAGTTGATCGAGTTGATAAAAGATAGCCGGGCCGGTCTTGCTGTCGACATGACCGGCGATCACGGCATTTCCTTTGCTCCCTGGTGTCACACCAGGTTCGAACCACCCGACCTGGTTCTCGTCTTCTGGTACGCCCATCTGTCCATTGTCTAGGACCCCAACTTGTTCAATTGCCGTATCGACATCAATTTTAGGGATCTGGATTTGAACAGGGGTGACGGCCTTGGCGTTTTCTTCTTCCTCGGCTAAACGTAGCTTTTTCACCTCTTCCTGTAGAAGTGAGAATTCAGCCGTTAAATCCGGGCTCTCCTCTATTTGTTTTTCTTCTACAGGTGGTGACGACGATTCTTGGGCACTCGTCCACGTCCAGAAGCTAAAACAAAAGAGAGAGAGAGCCAGAAACAAAAGGCGCTTGTTCATGGGACTCCCTCCTTATTGATTATTGTTCAGACACTTTACGTTTGCGAAGCGTTACGAAGGCGAGTAAGATTCCGCCAAGTACAGCTAATCCAGCGTAGAGTGTGTTCATTGATTGTTCTTGTGCACCACCGAGACCTGTTTCAGGCATCTCTTCAGGCATCATTGTTTCTTCGAACTTGTCAGGCATTTGTGTCACGATCGCGTTACCGAGTGTTTCACCAACACCGAACATGAACGCATATCCTTCACGGAATGACATCCAAGCCGCTTCTGCATCGCCAGCGACATATTGATCGAATGTGTCGAGTACGAGCGCTTCGTGCTGTTTGATTGCTTCTTCACCGGCAGCTTGTGGTAAGTTCCCTTCTGTTGCTGCATCGAGGAATGTGCTGAAGTCGACAGCGAATTGGTCGAGGCGCATCCGCGCATCTTCGATCATCGCTTCGTCGCCTTCGAGTGTAGCGGCAACGATGTCACCTTGTGCTGTGATGTGATCGGAGTTCCATACTTTCTCGAATTGTGCTGCACCTTCGTCACCATATACGGATGCGATGGCTGCTTTGAAGTCGAGTGTGTTCTGGTCTTCTGCCCATGTCACGTAGTCATAGTCCTCTGCTTGGTCGTACCCTTTTTGCATACCGATCGCAGCGAGGGCGAAGTGCTCACCTGCAAGACTGTTCAATGTTGAGCGGAGTTCAACAGCTGGTGTGTCGGCTCCAGTCGTAAATTTGTCAGGCATTTGTGTGACGATTGCACCCGAGAGAGCTTTACTGATGTTGAACATGTGCTTGTAGCCTTCACGGAACGTCATGTAAGCTTCTTCGTAATCTCCTTCGACATAGTTATCGAATACAGAGAGGACTTGGTCTTCATGAAGTTCGAGTGCATCAGCTGCTGCGTCCTTCGGTAAGTTCCCTTCTGTCGCTGCATCGAGGAATGTTGAGAATTCTTCTACGAACTCATCGACTTCCGCTTCCGCTTCCATGCGTAGTTCTTGGTTGTCTGATTTTGCCGCTTCTACGAAATCAGCTGAGTAGTCGTTATGACCACGGAAGATTTCCTCGAATTGTGCAGCGCCTTCTTCACCGTAGATGGAAGCGATGGCTGGTGTCATGTCGAGCGCGTTTTGATCGAGAGCTTGATCCGCGACCTCAGCATCTGCTGCCTCGTCGTACCCTTTCATCATCGATGTGACGGCTAATACGTAGTGCTCAGATAAGAGTTGATCGAGTGTGGCGCGAAGGTCACCTGCTGGTGTACTTGCTGTCGGCGTGTGATCCGCTGCCTGTGCGTTGACTGGTACGAGTAGTCCTAAGGCTAGTGCCGGTGCTACGATTTTGTTTAACGTCGTCTTCTTCATGGGTAATCGCTCCTTTTCGTAAGTGAGTGTTGTCGTTATTTACACCCATCTAACGGAGCGGTTCAAAAAATGGATCACTCTTTTTTTATTTTTTTTCGTTTTTTTGTTGAAGAGTGCGATAAACCCCTGGTGCGACGCCATATTTTCGTTTAAAAATTCTGTGGAAATATGGATAGCTTCGAAATCCAGACAGTTCCGCTATCGTTTCTAACGAATGTTTTGTATAGCGCATTTGCTCTTCGGCAAGCTGCAACCGAATCGATTGTGCATATTCGATGATCGTCATCCCGGTCCCTTCTTTAAAGAGATGAACCGTCCGTGAAACGCTCAGTCCGACGGCGTCGGCGACGTCTGAAACTTTGAAGTCACTCGTGACGTGTGCTTCGATAAAGCGCATCATACGAGAGACGACTGGAGGTCGCGCCTGGGAATGCACATCTTGAATCGAACGATCGAGCATGAGTAGAAGCGCCCGAACGAGTGTTTCAATTAAAACGGCACTTTGTTCAGACGGTGGACGGCGTACTTCCTCCGTAATGTGTTGCCATAGCGAAAGAAGGCGTGAATCGATGGCGATGGTATTCAATCGCCCCCGTGGAGTCGCATGCCACCATGTATCGATTGAATGTCCGGTGCAAAAGATATGATAGTCTCCGCTCGCGGGTGTATCGACATGCATTTCATAGAAGTCACCCGGACGGACAATCAATACGTCACCAGGTCGTGTGATCATCGTTTCCCCATTGACCACAATCCGAGCCGTTCCTTCCGTTTGTAAGCGAATCAGATACGTATCGAGTAAGTTTGCGAATGGAAAAGTGTAGGTCGTTGTATGATAAGAATAGCCACAAAAGCCGATTTCCATAATAGTCTCCTCATTTTATAGCAAAATTGTACATATCTTAATCATATCATGGATGGTCATGAATCCTTGAAGACAGTACGATGAAAGCGTTGAAACGGAAATGAACTTCAAGGAGGACGTAACATGAAACAATGGTGGAAAGAAGCGGTCGTATATCAAATTTATCCACGTAGCTTCAATGACTCAAACGGTGATGGGATTGGTGACATCCAAGGGATCACGGAGAAGATGTCTTATTTGGCAGAACTCGGGATCGACGTCATCTGGCTCTCGCCGGTATACGATTCACCGAACGACGACAATGGATACGATATTCGTGATTACCGTGCCATCATGAACGAGTTTGGTACGATGAATGACTTCGATGCGATGCTTGAAGAAGCACACCGTCACGGGATTAAAATCATGATGGACCTCGTCGTCAATCACTCTTCGGACGAACACCAATGGTTCATGGAGTCACGTTCTTCAAAAGACAGCCCATATCGTGACTATTACATTTGGAAAAAAGGGAAAGATGGTCAACCTCCGACGAACTGGGGGGCTTTCTTCGGCGGCAGCGCTTGGCAGTATGATGAGGCGAGTGATGAGTACTACCTCCACCTCTTCAGTAAGAAACAACCGGATTTGAACTGGGAAAGCGAGACGCTTCGTCGTGAAGTGTACGACCTCATGACATATTGGCTCGATAAAGGGGTCGACGGGTTCCGGATGGACGTCATCAATATGATTTCAAAAGACCCGAGCTATCCAGACGGTCAAACGCAAGGAACGGGGTATGGAGACGGGACACCATTCTTCTTTAACGGACCACGCATCCATGAATTCATGCAGGAGATGAATCGTGAAGTCTTATCGAAATACGACACGATCACGGTCGGGGAGATGCCAGGGGTCAGTGTGGAGGAAGCGAAACTGTATACGGGTGAAGACCGCAACGAACTGAACATGGTCTTTCATTTTGAACATGTGGACGTCGGGAACGGGAGCTTCGGCAAGTGGAATCCGACAGACTGGAAGTTGACTGAGCTGAAGACGATTTTCTCGCGTTGGCAAGAAGGGCTCGAAGAGGAAGGATGGAACAGCCTGTACTGGAGTAACCATGACCAGCCCCGTGCCATCTCGCGCTTTGGAAACGATTCGCCTGAATATCGCGTCCGTTCCGGGAAGATGCTCGCGACACTTCTTCATCTATTGAAAGGGACACCTTACATTTATCAAGGGGAAGAGTTCGGCATGACGAACGTCGCGTTTGATTCGATCGATCAGTACCGAGATATTGAGACGTTGAACGCCTACCGTGATTACACATCAAAAGGGTTGTTGACGCACGACGAGATTTTCCGTGGCATCCATGAGCGAGGACGTGACAATTCACGCACACCGGTACAGTGGTCAGACGAAGCACATGGTGGATTTACGACAGGGACGCCGTGGATCGAGGTCAACCCGAACTATGTCGACATCAACGCGGAAGCGGCACGGAGAGATCCGAATTCACTCTTCCATTACTACCGTCAGTTGATTGCGCTACGTAAAGCCAATCCGATCGTTGTCTATGGAAAGTATGAGCTGTTGTTACCGGAAGATGAGGCGGTCTATGCATTCACACGTTCATTCGAAGGTGAGACATGGCTCGCGCTCTGTAACTTCTCCGACGAGACACAACAACGAGAGCTACCATATGACGTGAAAGAACGTGTCATCGGAAACATGGAACCGATAGAAGCGTTCACCCTTCGTCCTTATGAAGCACAAGTGTATAAACTGTGACGAAAAGCTCGCCAGACGGCGAGCTTTTTTAAGTGCAAACGTATCTTCTCTCGATGATTCGGGAATAGTGTAAGTAACGTCTGACATGAAAAGAGGGAACGACATGGGTACTTTAATCGCGTACTCTTCCAGATATGGAACGAGTGAAAAAGTGGCGGCTTTACTCGCTGAACGTCTATCGGGTGACGTTCGTGTCCAAAATATCGTAGAAGAGCCGAACGTCACGTGGGAGATGGTAGATCACGTCATCGTCGGGAGCTCGATTCGAATGGGCACGATCCAAGACGAGATGAAGGAATGGTTGACGCTTCACGAAGCACACTTGCTTGAGCGTCCCCTCGCTTTATATTTGTGTGCCGGGACACCGACAGAGTCGGAACGGATTCGCGAGCTAGAAGAAGCCTATCGTGACACGCTGCGCGAACATGCCTATTTCGTCGAGGTCGTCGGGAGCGGGTATGACTTTGAACGAATGGGCTTTTTAGACAAAGCGATTGTCCGCATGATGGCCAAACAAAAAGAGAGTTCACTTCAACTCGATGACGCCAAACTGAATCAACTCGTGGAAACCGCTCAAACGTCTGAGCGCACCCGGTCTGAAAATCCTTGAGCGAGTAGATTATGCGCCTCAATCGGGCTTTTCGTGGAGATGAGTACATCTCCGCTTTTTTTCTGCCCTTCAATCTGATGAAGAGCAAGGTGTTCGAGGTGACGACCGATTTTTAGAGCGATGGGTGCAGATTCTTGGCATCGTAAGGCATCGATGGTCACTTCATCGGTGCGGTTATCTCCGCCAAATAGTTCGAGGTCGGCTCGGGCTGTGGTAAACCCGCGCACGGAGATTCGTTTCAGCTGAACGCGTCTCGACTTGTATTGAATCGCAATTGCCGGATGCTGTTCGTAATCGTAGGTCGGGTCGCCGATCGCAGTCAAACCGTGAATCAAGACGTCCTGGTAGGCCGATACGACCAGGCTTCGTGGTGAAGATTTTGTATAGAGTGAACTGCGGACTGGCTCGACGGACACTAAGTTCGTACCAGATAGGAAGCGTGCCGTCTCCGAGTTCGGATCGTCTACTAAATGATGACCAATGTGACGAAAGTTAAATGAACGATTGTCATGCACCGAAAGATGCCCGAAGATATGAACGTCGTGTGCGGCAGATGAGGTCCCATGTGCTTTTACTTCGATGCCTCCAAAGCAACCTTCCGTTCTATTGTGAACGAGTGTGACATGCCGTGATCCGTCATCGATCTCAATTCCATTCGAATTTGAGAATCCGAGGGCGTGTGTTCGGCCGTGAGGATGATGACAATAACAGTTCGTGATGTAGATGGCATCACTGTGATGTGTGGTGATTCCGTCATCCCCATAATTCGTCGCCTCGAGGTGATCGAGATGGATATACCGACTGCCGTTTGCCGCGCGGAGTCCATCCCCTAAGTAATGATAGTGTGGAGACGTGATGTCGAACGCATGAAGACCGGCATTTTTAGCCGTCACATGATGCACCCATCCATACGTCACATGGGCAAACGTCAAGGCGCTCGATGTCGTGTCACCGCTCGTCGTCCGTTTCACATCGCCTAATCGTGCGACATTCCAATCGAGCGTCAGGTGGCATACCTCGATATGATGATTTCCTGCGAAAGGGGTGGCGTTTCGTAACAATCGTCGATGTCTCGGTGCACGATCGGACAGTTTGAGAATCGTGACGTCTTGTCCTGCGCCTTCGAGCACGCAGTTGGAAGGTAGACGAATCCCCCGAACGATATAAACGCCTGCTGGGACAAAGACACGACGGTTCGAGCGGATGGCGAGTCGAAAGGCGAGGGTACAATCCGTTTTTCCATCTCCGACAGCACCATAGTCCGTCACATCAACACGTTGTTTCGTCGTCTGCAGTAAATTCAAATATTCGGCATCGAGCCGACGCATCCAGACGGGACGAACGATGCCGTCGACTTGCTCGAGCGGAAAGGACGTGCGGACAGGGGTGATCCGTTCCGTCAATGGAATTCGACACGGGATAGATTGTTGTTGCTCAAAGTAAGAAGCTTCCCGTGTAGCACGGTGCCATTCAAGTGTTTGCTGGATGAGGTCTTCTTCCGACCAATCGGAATGAGAGGCAATCATCGATGCGATTGATTGTGGGTCCTTTACGTTTTTCATTATAAATCCTCCTAGCATCATCTTCTCTAGCATGTACCCGTTTCACCTTGTTTTTTAGCAATCAGAAGTATTTACTAGACAGAAACATCTAGTCGTGTTATATTCAATATGTGCTTAATTAAGAATAGCTGGAATCATAATTCACAAGTGCTTGGGATTATTTTTCATTAGATAATCCAGAGGCTTGTATTTTTTTTGGTCAAGTTTTTTCTAGTAAGGCACTACTATAACGCATAGCGTTTATTTCAGGAGGGTTCATTCATGAACACAGGTAAAGTAAAATGGTTTAACTCAGAAAAAGGTTACGGCTTCATCGAAATGGAAGGCGGAGACGACGTATTCGTACACTTCTCAGCAATCCAAGGCGACGGCTTCAAAACACTTGAAGAAGGCCAAGAAGTAACTTTCGAAATCACTGACGGAGCTCGTGGACCACAAGCTTCTAACGTTGAAAAAATCTAATCTTCCTTTCTAAGGAATATGATACCTGCTCGCGTCGGCGAGCAGGTTTTTTTGTGTTTAATCCCATAGTTTGAGGGAACAGTATACGAGCGACAAATCATGAAGGAGGAATTTGGAATGAGTGCAAAAGACACAGCGTTAAAGATTCTAGATGCAAGTAATGTCGGGACGATGGCGACCGTGTATAAGGTGAAACCCCACAGTCGTTACATGACATTTTTCCATGATGATTTCACACTCTACACGGCAACCTCTAACGACACAGATAAAGTAGAAGAGTTAGAAAAGAATCCATATACGCATATTTTAATCGGCTATGATGGAGATGGCGTGGGCGACACTTACTTAGAAATCCTCGGTAAAGCGACCGTGTCGGATGATGAATCGATGAAAGAGAAAGTATGGAACGAGAAACTCGAAGGATGGTTCGATGGTCCGGACGATCCAAAGCTTGTCATCCTAAAAATCGAACCGGAATCGATGCGCGTGATGAACAAGAAAGGTCAACCGCCACAAGAAGTGACACTATAATCTCCTCAAAGACACCTAAATTAGGTGTCTTTTTTTGTGGATGAATGTGAATAGAATATGGCGTACATATGGACGAATCATGAACAAAGGAAAATACATATGTGAAATAGTGAACATGAATGGTATATTGTGAATGTAATCACATTATATAATTATTTAACTTCTTGAAAGGGAGGAATTATGATGTTCACGAAATTTTGGCAAAATCATAATGTCGCTACAGCGATCTTGACGGTGTTACGTGTATGGCTCGGTTATCATTGGTTAACGGCAGGATGGGGGAAAATCACGGGAGGTTTTGGAACAGAAGGGTTCTTGAATAACGCGGTGACACTCGCTTCTGGAGAACATCCGGCCGTCGCTGGATGGTGGGCTGCATTCCTCGAAAACTTTGCGATCCCAAACGCCGGGCTATTCGATGTCTTGATTCCTTACGGTGAATTCTTGGTAGGCTTAGGATTATTGCTCGGTGCCCTCACACGTAGCGCAGCGTTCTTCGGACTCGTCATGAACATGGCGTTCTTACTATCAGGAACAGTCAGTACGAACCCAACGATGTTGATCGTATCTGTCTTGATTTTAGTTGCCGGTCATAACGCTGGAAAAATTGGGGTCGACGGGTTGTTCCTTCGCCGTTTTGTCGACACGAAAGTATTGCATCGTTCACCAAATCGTCAAATAGCCTCGTAACTTTTATGCGTTCTCTTGTGACAAACCTCTCACGTTTCGGCTACGATAGACATAGCCTACAGAAATAAAGGAGAACGCATATGACTACGACTCATTTTAAATGGCTTGGCTACACAGAAGGTGTATCCTTCTTGTTGTTACTGTTCATCGCGATGCCGTTGAAATATATGGCCGGCATTCCACTCGCGGTCAGTATCGTTGGTGCAGCACATGGTTTCTTATTTGTGGCCTATGTGCTCGCGGCGATCTACATGGCATGGCGCTTGCGCTGGGGATTCAAAGTTTTGACGCTTGCTGTCATGGCGTCCGTCATCCCATTCGGACCATTCTTATTAGAAAAACGGGTACTCCCGTCAACAGAGAAGACATCGAACTGATTCGTTCGATGTCTTTTTTCGTTACGATACACGTTCCATTGATTGGGCTGCATCTCGTTCTGCTTGGATGTCATGCCGGATTCGGTACGTAAGGACGAACGTGCAGATGAGTAGACCCACCATGCAAGCGGTGTAGAGATGGGCAACAGAGACGAGATCACTCAATACCCCGAATAGGATGAATCCAATCGGCGTAATCCCCATCGCGAGTGATTCGAGCACACCGATGACGCGCCCTAAATAGTTCGGATCCGTATTCGTTTGGAGGAACAATTGAATCGGGATGTTGACACGTACGATCAAGAAACCACTCAATAAAGCGAAGACCGCGAAAAAGAAAATTGACGTGAGGACGTTGAAGTGAAAATATAATGGAATGGCGGGTCCGACGAACAGAACGCTAAGAATGGTCAACGCGGATCGCATCGTTGCTAAGCGATGTTTGATTTTGAATAACGGTAAGGCATGAAGTAAGGAAGCGACTAAAAAACCAATGGCGACCATGCTTTCAAGGAGTCCGAATTGAAACGGGGACACACCGACTTCCTGTAACGCTGCAATCGGGAACAACACTTCCGATGCAACGAAGAAGAAGTTCAAAAATGCGGCGAGGACAGCAACTGTCCACAAGACTCTTTGTTGTTTCAAGTAAGACAGACCGGACCGTACGTCTTCCCAAGTCGATTGTTCGGTGGGTGCGACCTCTTTCTGATGAAATTTAAGTCGAGAGGCGAGAAGTGCGGCAATCATAAAGAATAGAGCTGAACTGAACAAAAAGACAGGAATCGGTATAAGCTTAAACAGTGCCCCGGCAAGAAGCGGGGTACCGATGCTTGAGATGGAGATGATACTTTGAATGAGAGAGTTGGCGCGTTGCAGTTCATCTTCCTCAAATAAAAGAGGAATCGAACTTGATAACGTGACCGATAAGAAAGTGGAAACGATCGCTAAGAAGAATGTGATGACGTAAAAAGCGGGTGCTTCAAACGTCCAAAGTAAGCTTCCAACACCTGCGAGTAAAAATAATCCTCCGTTCAAAGACTCCATCCTAATGATGACTCGCTTTCGGTCAAGTTTGTCTGCATAAGCGCCGGCGAATGGGGATAGAAGCACACGGGGTAATGTACCTGCGAGGAGAACGAAGGCGAATTGGAGCCCAGATCCGGTCGTCGTCAACACCGTGAGTCCCGCCACAAACGTAAATAAGTTGGATGCGAATAACGACATGAATTTACCGAGCAGTAAAATTGATAGATTTGAAGAGAGAAACTTCATAGAAACACTCCTTTGCAAATTAGTTAAATGTGATTTAACATTATCATAAAGGCAACGAAGTGAATTGTAAATATAAAGTTCAATATAATTTAACTTTTAGAGGTGACATATGATTGGTGAGCGCATTAAAGCATTGCGAAAACAGAAAAAAATGACTCAGACGCAGCTGGCGGAAGGGATTGTCACAAAATCGATGCTCAGTATGATTGAGAACGGAAAAGCAGAGGCATCGATGCGCAGTTTACGAGAACTTGCCAGTCGATTAGATGTCTCGATGCAACAATTATTGACCGATCCAAAAGAGGTCGAACTACAGTCGCTGGTGGAAAAGCTAGAATTTGAGGAGATGCAACTTATTTCACTACCGGATCAAAAAATTCGGGAAATGCTCAAGCCTTACTTACAGGAAGAAATGAACTCCGTGTGGCAAGGAAAAGCATATATGCTGTACGGTGATACGTACTTTCAAGAGGGCGAGAATGAGAGAGTACTAGCTTACTATGACCGCGCGATTGAGATTTTTGAGAAGCTAGGTGAGTCCGAAGAATTGGCGATGGGACGAATTAGCCAGGCTTATTATTTATTGATGTGGAACCGCTACGAGGAAGCGATTGAACGGATTGAAGCGATAGAACTACTTGATGCAAAATATATGAAAACAAAGACACGAACTGAATATGCCATGTTAATTGTATTTAAGAATCTTCTTTGTGATGAGGATTTAGAAGGGGCAATTCGACAGCTTGAAGACGTGCTCGAGTATATGACACGGACAAGAATCTACTACCGTGCGGACGACGTGTATCGCACCATTTCGATTTGCGCGCTCTATTTGAACGATGAGAAGAAAATTCATGAGTCGTTACAAAAGGCGAAGCAATATATTCAATTCACGGAAGATCGTTTGGCTGAAATCAAAGTGGCACTTTCTGAAGCGCTCTATGCGATGGAATATCGACATGTCAAACTATTAGGAAAGAACATCAAATTGATGGAATCTCTCACGACAGATGTCGAACCATTTATTGCAGCGATTTCGATGGCGAAAGGTGTGTACTACGCTTTTCGAGGGGAAACGGAAATGGGAAGAGAGTGTTTATTGGCATTATGGGAAAACAGAGATGAGTGGAAAACACATAGCTTAGTCGATATCGCGATTTACTACGAAGGTTTATTAAGGGGAACATTGAACGGATGTGGGGATGACTGGGTGCCAGTCATCGAAGAACAAGTAGCTGAATTCCCGCAAGGACTGTTTCGCAAACGTTTAGAGACATTGCTACAACAAATCAAGGGCTGACGAATCAGCCCTTGAACGTTTGAATCAATGTTCCTTTGCCATGCTCGACTTGTACAGAAGCGTGGGCCCCATTGACGAGTGTCATCTGAGGGGGTACGTGTCCGCAATCGATATCAAAAAAGATAGGAACTTCTAACATATGATGAAGCTCCTCGTATACCATTTCGACCGTATAGTCTTGATGCACAGAGGGGGCGTCACTCCGTCCGAACAAAATACCAGACGTATGATCGAACCAACCGGCCCACTTCATTTGAAGGAGGGTCCTTTTTAATGCTGGGACGTTCAGCTCAGCGTTCTCAAAATACCAAAGAATCGGTTCATCGTTCAGGTGATCGCGTTGGAACGTCTTGACGTCTCCATACGGTGTCCCGATTGTATGTAAGAGCACATCGAGACATCCACCGAGCAAGCGCCCCGTTGCGTTTTGACTACCGATCGCTTTCCATTCGGTCGTCTCCGTCAGATGAAACAGATGTGGCGTCGGATTATCATGCTGCCATTCGTTTTGGAACTTCTCGGACGAGCGTTGGATGACCGTCTCGTCGGTCCGCGTCGACAACACATCGAGCCAGCGCGAACTCGTCTCGTCCCACAAATCAGCACGTAAGTCGACTAAGTTTGGACCGTGGGCGGAGGCGATTCCGGTTTTTAGCGTATACACAAAAAGTAATAGACTCGTATCCGAATAACCGAGCATCCATTTCGCGGGCAAGGACTGCCACTCGATGTGATTAAGGATTTCCATTAAGAGTTCCCCACCCCAGGGCGGAATGATCAAGTCGACTTTGTCATCTTGAAGTAGAGATGTCAGTTCATGTGCACGGATCCGAGCCGGAGCGGATTTCCCAAATCGTTGTTTCCACGCATTCGGAGTGAATTGCAACGTGAACCCTCGATCGGAAAACTTCTGTTCCGCTTGATGCAATAAATGGTGTAATTCTTCTGGTATACCTGACGAAGGGGCGGTGACACCGATTTGATAACCGGTTAACTGTGGATAACGAATCATGACAACCTCCTGTGGATAAGTGATGTGTTCAATAGAGAAAATGGGTTATCCACATGTGGACAACTAATTAGAGCGCATCCGTTCGGCATGACGCATTCCCCATTCGTTCATCGCTTCGAGAATCGGGATCAGTGTTTTCCCGTACTCACTTAAACGATAATCGACACGGGGCGGAACTTCTGGATAGACGGTCCGGATGACGATATCCTGTTCTTCTAAGTCGCGGAGTTGTGCGGTCAATATCTTTTGGCTGATTTTTGGTAACGCGCGTTTCAACTCACTGAAACGCAATGTATCTCCATTGATCAACACGAGGAGGATGGAATGTTTCCATTTTCCTGTAATCAGTTCGAGTGCCGTATCGACTTCACAGCTTGTTATGTTAGTCACGTCGCTCTTCCTTTCCAATAGTATCGTTGAAGTAACTATACCACCTTTTTGTGCCTACTTCTGTAACATCGACCGAGCGGGTATAGTGAAGGTGAGGTGATAATATATGAAAATCGAAAAAATCGAACTCGGTCCGGTAACGCTTCGAGTCCGTGACATTGAACAGATGACACGATTTTACGTAGACGTGATTGGGATGAGTATTTTAGAAGAGAGCGAAGAGCTCATTACACTCGGTACGAAGGAACGTCCGCTTGTCATCTTGCACAGTGTCCCGCAAGCGAAAACCAATCCACGGGCGGCAGGCTTGTTCCATTTAGCTATTCTGTTCCCGAACCGTGTAGAGTTAGGAAGCATGTTGGCACATCTCATTGAGCGACGCATCGAAGTGGGGCAAGGCGACCATCTCGTGAGTGAAGCCTTCTACTTGAGCGATCCAGAAGGAAACGGGATTGAATTGTATGCCGACCGCCCGAAGGACCAATGGACGTACGAGGCAAACGGCCATGTGAAAATGGCGACCGAGCCTGTCGACTATGAATCGATGCTTCAAGCGGCAGCCAATCGGTCGTTTACTGGTTTACCGATCGGAACGATGATGGGGCACGTGCATTTTAAAGTACGCTCAATCGAGGCGGCGAAACGTTTTTATCATGATCGGCTTGGCTTCTCCATTACGACGGATTCTTATCCAGGCGCACTTTTCCTAGCAGCTGATGGCTACCACCATCACATCGGAACGAACGTGTGGGCCCGTCCGAGCGATCCTGTGGGAATGGAGACCGGAATCGAAGCATGGACGCTTCTCGTCAATGAAGAGACGAACCAGGCGTTAGGCGGAACATCGTCTGAATGGTCGTTGACCGATGAAGACGGGATTACCGTGCATATTAAAAGAACGAACGCTTGAGCGTTCGTTCTTTTTAACGTGCGGATGTTTTCTTCTGACCTGCGTTAAACGAGAGACGAAGTCCGCGTTTTTGATACGCTTGCTCGACTCGTTTTGGGTTGAGGCTGAGCTCAAGGTGAGCCAACTTCAAATGTTCAAGTGCCGGCACCGTGACATCGAGTCGAACGAGCTCCATGTTGCGCTCTGCTTTTTTGCGTGTTCGTCTCAAGTTACGGGGCACCTCCTCTGACGTCAGTGCCGCGATCGTTTCATTTACTTGTTGTCGTTTTTCACCTTTGATGCTCAAGGCAGAATACAGCTTATCGAGCGAACCGAATCGTTTGATGAGTTGAACCGATTGGCTTTCGTCGAGCCCGGCAACTGGAGGGATTCCGTCAGAACGGTCTCCTGTCAATGCTTTGACGGCTGACAGTTGCTTCGGTTTCAATCCTTCGTATAACGCTGCAATCTCTTCTGGTCGAATTTCTAAATGACGCTTGAGCGGCAACGGACGATTATCACGAATGTCACAACGAGCCTGCATTTGCTGAAGCTCCTGTGTCTGTAACCAAACGGTGATTCGTGGACTGACAAGCTGTAACAAGTCTTTGTCTTTTGTCATGATGACGACAGGGGCACTGCAACTGAATTTACGGGCGATGTGGGCAATCAAGTCTTCCCCTTCATACCCTTCTACTTGGAATTGTGGGATTCCACTATCCTCAAGCAGTTGGCGCATGAGTTCCATCTGCGCTTTCAATTCAGGCGGTGTTTGACGTCTGCGACGTTTGTAGCCCGGGTACAGTTCTCGACGCCATAATGTTTCACGTGAGACGTCCCAGACGACGACAAAATGAGTCGGACGATGTCTGCGTAGAATCGTCCGGATGAGGCCGGTCATTCCGATGACGGCACTCCGATCGTTTTTAGATACCTCGCGTCCTTTTTTCGTTCGGCTCGCGGCGGCACCATAATAAGCACTGGCCAGCATGGAGTTACCGTCAATCAAAAATAGTTTGCGTTCCATGCGTAACCTTCTTTCTATTTCTTTCTGTTTAAACCGAACATCTCGCCATGTTTCGGTGATGTTGTGTCATTGAGTGGGTGACACTCAAATAAGCAACATATGTGCAGTATATCACGGGAAGAGGCGAAAATATAGCGACAGTTCGGTGCAAACGTGAAAAACCCTTCTCCATATTTTAGAGAAGGGTTTGAAAGATGCATCATTCAGACAGTGGTTCTTCCTCTTGATGAGAGGCGAGAATCAAGTCGACGAAGACGATGCGGTGGTTATCGACTTCACTGACAATCAGTTCATGGTTGCCAGGTAGAAGGAAGCGTTCCCCCGTTCGCGCATTCGCTTTTTGTGATAAAACGAAACCACCGACCGTATCGACGTCATCCTCGATTTCGATGCCGAACCGTTCCTCCAGTTCTTGCGTTAAAACGAGTCCTGAAAGGCGGTAATGTTTCGGAGCGACTTCTGTAATTTCAGCCTGCTCATCTCGATCGAACTCGTCTCGAATCTCGCCGACGATTTCTTCTAAAATGTCTTCAATCGTCAACAGTCCTGCCGTCCCACCATACTCATCGATGACGAGACACATCATCGTCTGCGCGTTTTGCATCTTCACCATCGCTTCTTGAAGTGGTGTGAACTCGGTGACGAGCGGCAATTGATGAATGAACGACTCGAACGGTGCATCATTTTTTGAAAGTTGGGCAGTGAAGAGTTGTTTCGCATTCACGAATCCGAGAACGTCATCGCGATCGCCATCTCGTGTGACGGGATAACGCGTATACTGGTGCTCTTCCACTACGGCGATGATCTCTTCGATCGTATCTTCTTCATCGATTGTCACCATGTTCATTCGTGGTACCATGGCATCTTTGGCGATCCGTTCGTCAAAGGAGAAGATATTTTGAACATATGCCAATTCGTTTTCGTTAATCTCACCACTACGGAAACTTTCCGTCATAATGATTTTCAATTCTTCTTCAGAGTGTGCCGTTTCCTGCGCTGTCGTCTGTACCCCGAATAAACGGAGTGTGATTCGAGCCATACTGTTCAATGCTCGAATAAACGGATAGAAGATTTTTGTGAAGACGTAGAGCGGACGTGCGACGAGCAGCGTCAACTTCTCCGCTTCGTGAACCGCGAGCGTTTTTGGCACGAGTTCACCGATGACGACATGGACGAACGCAATCAATAAGAAGGCGATCAAAAACGACAAGAATGTCACGAGAGAAGGCGATATGTTCAATTGTTCGACCAATGTGTGGATATACGTTTCGATTTGATCGGCACCAATCCACCCAAGACCGAGTGCAGAAAGCGTGATTCCGAACTGCGAGGCAGAAAGGGAGTCGTCGATATTCTCGATGACTTTTTTCGCGCTGACCGCTTTCTTATTTCCTTCGAGCACGAGCTGGTCGAGTCGAGCGCCACGCACTTTCACAATTGAAAATTCGGCTGCCACAAAAAAGGCAGTCAAAAAGATTAAAAGTGCGACGACGAGTAAGCTGAGTAACATGGGACTGTCCAACAATTCCCCCTAAAATCGGGGAGTCACCTCCATTGAGTATAAGATCAAACGTCTCTCAGGCGTTTCCTGAAAACGAATAGTTTGTTTCAGTATAGTTGATTTGTTTCAAATATTCAAAATGCAGCCAATCATGTTTGATGAAGAGGGGAATGCGGGAACTAAACCCGAGAAGATGAAGGAGGAATTGACATGGCAAACTATCCAGAGTTAAAAGGTAAGGTCGCGGTCATCACGGGCAGCTCGAAGGGGCTCGGTCGTGCCATCGGGGAACGTTACGCAAAAGAAGGGATGAGCGTTGTCCTGAATTACCGCAGCAGTGAAAAAGAGATGGAGGAAGTCATCCGTGGCATCGAGGCAGCTGGTGGGAAAGCCGTCGCCGTGAAAGGGGACGTCGCAGAAGAAGGACTCGCGGAGAAGATGATTGAGAAAGCCATCTCTGAGTTTGGAAAGATGGATATTTTCGTGAATAACGCCGGCGTTCAAGTCGAGGCAAAAACGCATGAAATGGAGTTTGATAACTGGAAGCAGATTATCGACGTCAACTTGAACGGGACGTTCCTTGGTGTCCGTGCTGCTTTAAAATACTTCGTGGAGCATGAAATCGAGGGGAACATCATCAACATGTCTTCCGTTCACGAAGTCATCCCACGTCCAGGTTATACACATTACGCAGCCAGCAAGGGTGGCGTGAAAATGTTCACGAAATCCGTCGCACTCGAATATGCACCGAACCATATTCGTGTCAATGCGATCGCACCTGGGGCGATTGATACACCAATCAACGAAGAGACGATGAGCGACCCGGAAGAGAAGAAGGGATTAGAAGCGCTTATCCCATCTCACGTCATCGGGAAGCCGGAACAAATCGCAGCCGTTGCCGCTTGGCTCGCGTCGGATGAGTCGTCCTATGTGACGGGGACAACCATCTTTGCGGACGGTGGGCTTTCGCTCTATCCGTCATTTGGTCCAGAGAACAAAGTCCAATAAACAAGAGGGTGCGATGATGCACCCTCTTTTCGTTTAGCTACTCATTTGATTGGTCATATCCGACTTGGGAAGGCTGACAGTGAAAATGGAGCCTTTGCCGATGTTTGAGGTAGCGTGAATCGTTCCACCGTGACCTTCAGCGATTTCTTTACAAATCGCGAGACCGAGACCGGTCCCTCCAATTTTTCGACTGGCGGAATTGTCGACGCGATAAAACTTGTCAAACAATTTTGGTAGCGCGGTTTGGGGAATCCCGATGCCGTGATCTTCAATTGAAATGTCAATCCAATCCGGTCGTTCACATGTGACACGGACATGGACTTCGCCACCACGAGGCGAATACTTCACGGCGTTGTGCAGGAGGTTCATGAAGAGTTGATTGAGTCGCGTCCGGTCTCCGTATACATAGACGTCTTCCGTGCAATCAAACGTGATGTGATGATGTTGGCTTGAGCCTTGATGCACCGAAATCGCTTGCTCAAGAATAGCGGACAGACGCTCTGGTTCGTTATGGTACGTCTGTTGTCCAGACTCCATCCGTTGTACATCGAGCAAGTTCGAAATCAAGTCTTCAAGACGTAATGTCTCTTGATGAATCATTCCTAAATATTTTTCGGAACGTTCAGATGAAAGTTTTCGGAAACGAAGAAGTTCAGTGAATCCAATGATACTTGTGAGCGGAGTCCGGAGTTCGTGAGAGACGGTCGAAACGAGTTCGGTTTTCAGACGGTCGACTTCGGTCTCGTGCGTCACGTCACGGAAAACGAGCATCGTCCCATGACGTGTCCCTCGCAAGTAAATCTTCTCCGCATACATTTGAATGAAGCGCTCTTCCTGATTCATCGAGAACGTGACGCTCTCTTCTTTACACTGTCCATCGAATGATCGTTCCATGAACGCGAAAAAGGCATCCTTTTGGTCGACCTGCAGTCCGAGCTCCTCAAGGCTAGCGTCTAAACGGTATAAATCGACTTCATTTCGCTGCGTAATCGGTTGATTGAATAAGACGAACAACGCTTGGTTTGCTACTTTCTCACTTGTTGCGTGTTCGACATAGATGACGGCATCGCGAATCGAGTGAAGGAGGCGCGCTGTCTTCTCACGCTCCTCTTCAATCCGATAGCGTTGTGCCGTGAGAGATGTAGCCATTTGCCGGAATGATGTTGTCAATTGCCCGACTTCATTTTTAGATTGGGCGGCCGCCGGTGTCATCGGCTGTCGCTCTCCGGCAAGGCGCTTGCTGTTTTCAATCAACTCTTGCAGTTGACCCGTTAAGCGTCTCACATATGGACGGGCGACGATAAAGAGAATGAAGAGGACACCGAGTAAAGAGAGGAGCCAAAAGGCCTGTGCCCACTTCGTATGGGTCGCAAGCTGAGCACGGAGCGCATCCTCTTCTGCGTTCAGTGAGTTCCGGTATTCCGTGAAGACGCTCTCCATATCGACGATGCTCGCACTCATATCTGCGGCACTTTTTGAATTGATTTTGAATTTACGATCTGCCGGTGGCTCTTGTTGTGGATTCACTTTCCCGAGCGTCGGCATCTTTAAGAAGGGTTCGGTTACACTACCGTCCCGTTTTCCTGCTACATAACGTTCGAGACTCGGCATGACACGTTCCTGATACGCGACAAACAGCGTACGTGCATCGCTCGCGTACGTTTTTTCTTTCTCGGTCACTGCGTTCTGTTCGAACCAAGAGGTCTGTTCGTCAATCAAGACTTGTTTATCTTGCACACGTTCTAACATCGCGTCATCCCCAAGGAGGACATATCCGCGCATTTCATATTGCATCGACTGCCATGTCTCGAACAACTCGGTCGCATTCGTGCGTCGTTCACTGATGTTCTCGAGCGATGACGTCGTCTGTTCGATTTGGTTTTCCGTATACACATATACGGCAAGCGACGTGAGGAGGATCAGTCCGATGAATAAGTAGAAGACGAATAAAAATTGTCTCCCGATCCGTTGGTCAATCCATGACTTCATAAAGACCGTTCCTTCCTAGAATGATGAACATTCCGACTGTGACTAATATCCTACGAGTGTCGTTCTTTCATTGTACAGATTCAACTCTTCAGATGCTAGATATTGAGAAATCAAGGAAATGAACGCTATTGTTTATTGAACAGTAGTGGATAGTATGCTATTGTTCTATGTATAGTAGGGGGTGGGATGATGAATCCTCAATTCAAAAAGGGCGTACTTAACCTGTGTGTGTTAGCACTCGTCGCGGAACAAGACCGCTATGGGTATGAGCTCGTTCAGGCGATTTCGGCCAAAGTGGCCATTTCAGAAGGTGCGGTCTATCCGTTGTTGCGTCGATTGACGACAGAGGGCTATTTCACGACGTATTTAATGGAGTCTGGAGAAGGACCTCCACGGAAGTACTATCAAATTACGGAACAGGGCCGCAAACACTTAGTTGAATTGCGAACGGAATGGAACGTATTCACAAACGGTGTCAATGACTTAATCCGAGGGGGAGACGACAGATGAATGAAGAACAGTACTTGTCAGAGCTCGAACAATTATTGATGAACGTGAAGGTGAAAGATCGGCTTGATATTTTACGAGACGTATCGGAATATTTCACGAGTGGTCGATTAGAAGGAAGAAGTGACGAAGAATTGGCACGTGAGTTAGGGGAACCGAGCATACTCGCATCGGAATTGCTCGCCTCTGTCGATATTGAAGAATCGGTCTCGACGCGACCGCCTGCGGTGGTCAAAAGTTCGAACGTAGCCTTCCAAAGCGTCCTCATTCAAGTTCAAAATGCGCAAGTGTTCGTCACCCCATCACAAGACGGTTATGCGTATGCGACGCTTGAGACGGAGACCGATCATGGGGTCGTGATGGATATCGTCGGGGACACCCTAGAGATACGGATTGAATCCGAACGTCGTTTCGGTCTTTCGGATCTGTTTTCATGGTTCGGGTCAAAGGCACCTGTACTTCGGGTTGAATTGCCTCATCACGCCTATCATCAGATTCAATTGAAAAATCGTCACGGTTCGAGTGATGTACAAGATCTCCAAGCGGAACGCTTCCACGTGGAGAGTGAGAACGGTCGAATCGTCGCACATCACATTCAAGCACGTCATGGTGTCCTGCGCACATCGAACGGAAAAGTGCTCGCATCAAGCTGTCACGGGCACGATTGGGAGCTTCATTCCTCAAACGGTCGTGTCGAAGCGAAACATTCTCAGCTTGAGCGGATCAACATCCATTCCTCGAACGGTCGAATCGATGTCGATCACGTCACGGGAGCGGTCGATGCCAAAACTTCTAATGGACGGATAGACTGTTCCGTACAAGCGATTCAAGCACCGATTCGCTTGAAGACGAACAACGGGAAGATTGACTTACATGTCGATGAACGTCCGGAAGATGTGACGATTCGTGCGAAGTCACGAAACGGGAAAGTTGATGTGTTGGGAGAGCGGTCGAAAGAGTGCGTATTTGGAGACGGATCGATTGAAGTGAAATTAACGAGCTCAAATGGGAGCGTCACCGTATCAGGATGAATATAGCCCCTCCATCGATCGATGGAGGGGCTATACTTATAAATCATGTACCAACACATAGGCGACTCGAACAGGACCATGAACGCCGACGATGAGGTTCATCTCGATGTCGGCCGAGTTCGACGGACCAGAGATGAAATTGACACCGTTCGGGGAATGGAGACTGTCTCGGTCGAGTGTGGCAAGTTGTTGTGCCGTTTGCGTCATACGTGGGACAAGGACAGATTTCGGGATGATTGCGATATGGTCTTGTGGTAACAGACTGATTGTCCGTGATCTACCAGGCTTCGCATATTGGACGATTGTCGCACTTTCCGCAAATGCCGCATCCGCAATCGTGATGCCGATGTCCGCTCGAATGGCAAGCTCTCGACTCGCTTCGGGTTGTGACGAATCCCACCAATCAAACGTCTCACTTGTTGTAGGTGCCCAAGCGGAAATTCGCTCATCGTTTTCTGCGAGAATCCGTGCGCCATGATAGCGTTCAATCAAGAGGCGAAGCGTATCATCAAGCTTCGCAGATTCACATTCCACCAAATCGGTATGGATTCGGGTCGCGACCATGCGGAACGTCTCGAGCAGCTCTTCTTCACTCGCGTCTTTCAACACCTCATCTTGCGGACGATGTGTATATTCCCGTTTTGGCGGCGTGAGCTTGACCTCACGACCGAGTTGCTTGGCGATTCGTTGTAGAAAGTCCTCACGGTTTGTGATTGTACCAGGATTCATCAGGCATTCCCCCGTTTCTTGAACCAATCTCGGACGGTCTGTTTGTTCGGCTGCGGCAAGTCTTTCGAGTCCGTCCAAGCCGGTAGCCCTTTCTCAATCTGACCCGAGGTGGCGAACGGTGATGTCGCAAACGGTGCGACATGTTCCGCTGCTTCGAATAAGAATGGACTCGAAGCGGTGACGGCAAATCCTTTCATCGCAATCCGCTCCACGAAAGGTGATTGCTTTTTCTCCTCTACGATGACGCGTCGATGTTCAATCAACAGCTCATGCAGCGGAATCTTTACAGGACACGCCTCCGTACAGGCGCCACAGAGACTCGACGCATAGGGGAGTTCTTTATAGTTCTCGTATCCGTCAAGAAGCGGAGCCAAGACGGCACCAATCGGACCTGGATAGATTGACCCGTACGCGTGACCACCGATATGGCGATAGACGGGACAGACGTTGATACAGGCCGCGCAGCGGATGCATTGCAACACCGATTGGAACTGTGTCCCGAGAATACCAGAACGCTTGTTGTCGACGATGACAAGATGGAACTCTTCTGGTCCATCGACTTCACCGACCGCGCGCGTCCCGGCGAACGTCGTGATGTATGACGTGAGTCGCTGACCGACCGCGCTTCGACAAAGCATGTTGACGAGCACCTCGAACTCTTCATAAGACGGGACGACGCGTTCCATGCCCATGACAGAGATGACCGTATCAGGGAGCGACGTCACCATGCGTCCGTTCCCTTCGTTGGTCACAAGCCCGACGGCTCCACTCTCTGCGATGGCGAAATTACAGCCGGTGATGCCGACTTCTGCCTTCAAAAAGTCTTTTCGTAGTTCTTGTCGTGCATAGCGTCCAAGTTCAGTCGGATCGTTCGACCCGCTGTAGCCGTGGGCAGTGAACGTCTCATGCACAGCGTCGCGGTCTTTATGCAGGGCCGGGGCGACGATGTGGGACGGTGGATCTTCGTCGAGTTGTAAAATCCATTCACCGAGATCGGATTCGACGACAGTACATCCTTCTTCCTGAAGTGCCTCGTTCAAGCCGATTTCTTCCGTGACCATCGATTTCGATTTCACGACATGTTTGGCTTGTTTCGACCGGACGACTTCTCGGATGTAGCGGTTCGCTTCTTCCGGTGTCTCCGCGAAAAAGACGCTTCCACCACGTTTTGAGACATTCTCGCTCAATTGATATAAGTAATAGTCCAGATGTTCCAGCACATGTTGACGAATTTCTTCCGAATGGTCGCGAAACGCTTCCCAGTCCCCGAGTTCACCTGCAGCATTCAACCGGCCATCCCGTAGACGGTTTTGAGCCGAACTGACGGCCTGCCGCATGAACGCATCTTCGATTCCATCTTTTCGTCGATCTTGAAACTTCTCATCCAATCGAATCCCCATGCTCATGCTTGCTTCACTCCTTCGTTCAACACTTCGGCAATATGCATCACTTTAATCGGATGTCCCTGTTTATGAAGACGTCCGCCGATGTTCATCAGACATGACGCATCCGCTCCGATCAACACCTCTGCGCCTGACTGTAAGATGGAATCGACTTTTTCATCTACCATCTGCACCGACACATCTGGCATCTTGACGGAGAAGGTCCCACCGAACCCGCAACAGTTATGTACGTTCGCGAGGGGGACCATCGTCAGTCCATCGACGTTTCCGAGCAACTTTCCGGGAGCTGCTTCGATTCCGAGGAGGCGGGTCATGTGACAAGACGCATGATAGGTCGCTTTGGCGGGAAACTTGGCACCGACATCAGTGACTTCGAGCACATCGACGATGAACTGTGTCAGTTCGAACGTTTTGGCGGCGTGCGCTTCAGCGCGAGGACCCCACACAGGATCATCTTGGAACAAATGCGGGTAGTCGCGCATCATCATGACACACGACCCCGATGGTCCGACGATATATTCTGCATCTGCTTGTTCAAATGTTTCAATCATGTGCTTGGCAACCTTTTTCGTCTCCTCATGATAGCCGCTGTTGTAGGCAGGCTGCCCACAGCATGTCTGCTCAAAGGGGAACGTCACCTCGCACCCTAAATGTTCGAGTAGTTCGACTGTCGCTTGTCCAACGGATGGAAACAACGTATCAGATAAACAAGTGACGAATAAAGCTACATTCGGCATAGCCATTCCTTCTTTCCTCTGATGATAACGATTTCAACGTCATTATTTCATAAAGCGTAGGAAAGTGACAGAAAAATGAGGAGAAAAACTGATTTATTTGTAAAATCCTGTCTAATTGATAACGTATCTCACTGAACCGATATTCATCTCGTTTCTGATATAAAACAGGTAGGAAGTACGTATAACAGAAAAAAATCCTCGACACATGACGAGGATCTTTTGTCTAACTTATAGGAAGAACATTTCCAAGATGAAGAGTGCGCCGAACAAGTAGATGAGCGGGTGAACCGTCTCTTTGTTCATCGCTTTGAAGATCGGGTACAAGATGAACCCGAAGGCGATGCCGCGTTCGATGCTTCCTGACAAAGGCATGATCAAAATCGTCATGAAAGCCGGGAAGTATTCGCTAAAGTCGCTCCAGTCGATGTACCGGACATTCGTCAACATGAGTGCACCGACGATGATCAAGGCGGGAGCTGTGATTGCCGCTACGCCAGAAATGGCGCCGATAAGTGGGCTGAAGAAGAGTGTCAATCCGAATAAACCAGCGACGACGGCCGTCGTGAGACCTGTACGTCCACCTTGCGCGACACCGGCAGCAGACTCGATGTATGCCGTAGACGGGCTCGTTCCGACGAGTGATCCACCCATTGTGGCAAGTGAATCGGCAAAGAGTGCACGGTGACCATTCTCAATTGTTCCATCTTCTTTTAAGAGACCTGCCTGTTTTCCGACACCGACAAGCGTACCTGTCGTATCAAAAAGCGTGACGAGGAAGAACGAGAGGACAGCACCGAACAAACCGTATTGAATGACATCACTAAATGCCGTCACGGGGTTGACCATGAGCCCTTCCGGAAGTGTTGGCATCGCCGTGACACCATCGATTTTTAAGATATCCATGAAGTATGCTGCAATCCCCGTGAGTACCATCCCGATGAGTAAAGAACCGGGTACGTTTCGTGAAAAGAGGAGTGCCGAGACGATCAAACCACCGAGTACAAGTAGTACTTCTGGAGAAGACACGTCACCGAGACGCACCAAGTTCGCTTCATCAGCAACGATCAAACCTGATAGTTTTAATCCGAGTGAAGCGATGAAAAGACCGATTCCGGTCGTGATGGCATGCTTCAACGAAGTCGGAATCGCTTGAATCAACTTCGTCCGAATTGGAGAGAGCGACAAAATCAAGAAGAAGACGGACGAGACGAAGACGACACCGAGCGCGGCGGACGGGGCAATCTGTTCTTGAGCGACAAGCGTGTAAGCGAAGAATGCATTGAGCCCCATCCCGGGTGCTACAGCGATCGGTAAGTTCGCATAAAACGCCATCAAGCCTGTTCCGATGAGGATGGCAATAATTGTCGCCGTGAATGCTTGTGCGAACGGAATCCCTGCGTCAGATAGAATCGCTGGGTTGACGACAGAGATGTATGCCATCGTCACGAACGTTGTGATCCCAGCAGTCACTTCCTGTTTAACATTCGTACCATGTTGTTTTAATTGAAAGATATTCATCGATAAAACTCCTTATTTCAGTCTATTTCCGAACATTAATTGAGGAAAATTCTTAAATTAACGTTTTCAACTTGATGACTATACAAAAATGTTTGATTCCCGTCAATTGTTTTGAGTAAAAAACATGAAAAATGAAATTTGAAGACAAATAATGTTCGGAAATAAACTTTATTAAAAAAGATGCTTGCTCTGAAACGCGTTTCAGAAGATACGGTATAGACAAAGGGAGGGGAACCGATATGAAACCGACAACGTGGAAAACATGGTGCTGTGGAATCGTATACGAGCTCGTCATCAATCAGTTGTACACACCGTTTGGGAAAATGTTGTGTACTCGTTTCCGTGAAGAGTTTCTTCATCTGCCGTTAGAGGAGCGCTTCCGTCTCGTTCAAGCGATTCGTTGTCAAGTCGTCGAAAGAGGTGACAGTCAGCAAGCAGAGTGGGTACACTATATGCAAAGGCTTACAAGTTGAGGTGAGATGAATGGCAAACATTCGAGATATCGCGAAGCACGCTGACGTTTCGGTGACGACGGTCTCACGCGTCCTGAACGAGCATCCGTACGTATCGAAAGAAAAACGAACCCGTGTACATGCGGCAATGAAGGAGCTCGGGTATTTGCGAAATCAACAGGCGTTGACGTTGTCGACAGGGAAGACGCAACGAATCGTCGTCATCCTACCTTATATGAATCATCCTTATTACGGTTTCTTCGTTAATGGGCTCGCCAAGGCGGCGCTCGAGCACGATTATCGCCTCGTCATGTGGCAGACGGAGTATAAACTGAGCGAGGAACGACAAGCGCTCGATTTATTGAAGCACCGTGAAGTCGATGGGGCGATCGTCTTGTCTCATGAGATGTCCTTTAAGGAAATGGAGACATATCGCGTGTACGGACCGATTGCTGTGGCGACCGTCGGTGCACCGGAGACAATTTCGTCGATCCATGTCGATCATTACGCGTCGTTCGTATCAGGTATTCGTGTGTTACAGCAATACGGATACGAAGAGATTGGAATCATCTTGTCAAGAAGCCATAGTCCGAGTTCCCTTGCGCGTCAGCAAGCCTATTTCGATGAAGTAGCGCATGCGCGTGAGCAATGGATTTGGACGGGCTATTTGACGAGTGAGGACGGTATTCGGCTAGCTGAAACGTTCCTCTCTCAAAAAGAGCGTCCTCGAGCGCTCTTTTTCTCGTCCGATTATGTCGCCCTCGGATTTTTAGGAGAGATGCAACGGCGAGACATCAAGATTCCTCAGGAAGTCGCCATGCTCGGGTTTGACGGACATCCGATCGGTCATGCATTCGGACTGTCGACGATGCTCTCACCGAATGAAGAAATCGGGCGACGTTTATTTGAAACGACGCTCGCTGAAATGAATGGTGCGCAACCGGAGACGCATGGCATGACGGTGAGCTATCAAGTTGGCACAACACTTTAGGCAACTTCCTCGCTCGACTCTTTTGAAACGTTTAGAATGAAAGGAGTAGTCGAGAGGAGGAGATGTTATGAAGATTCAAGTAACAGAAGAAGCGCTCCAATGGTTTAAAGAAGAAATGGAAGTCGAAGCAGGCCAAACGGTTCGTTTGTTTGCAAAGTATGGGGGTTCGACAGACTTGACGCACGGTTTTTCTGTCGGGGTCATCACAGAAGACGTGAACAATGCGGCTGTTGAGACCGAAGAAGACGGCATTCGTTTTGTCGTGGCGGAACAAGATGAGTGGTTGTTCCAAGGACAAGACGTGAAAGTCGAACTTCGCGGAGAAGAAATCGTCTTCGTGCAGGCCTGACGTTTCAGTTTGTTTACGTTTAGTGAAATGTCGTTTGACGAAATCTGGCTTGGGGAACAGATTATGACAAGTCGGATTTTCGAAAGGATGACACGATATGTCAGACAAAGAAAAGCGTGAACAAGAAGAAAAAGAAAAGTTGAAGCGAGATCAGCCGGACATCTCCCATGAAGAAGATTCAAAAGGAGATCATTCCGACCTCGAAGAGACAGATGAAGATGAACAAGCATAAGAGCCGACACGGCTCTTTTTGTTTGGGAATTGAAAGAAATGCCGTGGACGTTATAATGGATAGGGGAAAACTATTTAGTGAGGAGAATGAGACATGAGTACAGTACTAGTCTTTGGACATAAAAATCCAGATACCGACACAATCACGTCAGCGCTCGCCTATGCCGAGTTGAAAAAGAAATTAGGGATGGACGCAGAAGCGGTCCGTCTCGGTGAAGTGAACGGCGAAACACAATATGCGCTCGATCACTTCCGTGTGAAAGCACCACGCTTGATTGAAAGCGTGAAAGGTGAGGCGGAAGAAGTTATCTTGGTTGACCATAACGAGTTCCAACAAAGTGCGGACGGGATTGAAGACGTGCGAATCCTTGAGGTCATCGACCACCACCGTATCGCAAACTTCCAAACGGCAGACCCGCTCTACTATCGTGCGGAGCCAGTCGGATGTACGGCGACAATCTTGTTGAAGTTGTATAAAGAGCATGGTGTCGAAATCGCAGCGGATATGGCCGGCTTAATGCTTTCCGCCATCATCTCAGACTCGCTTCTCTTCAAATCGCCGACATGCACAGGTGAAGATATCAAAGCAGCGAAAGAACTTGCGGAGATTGCTGGCGTCGATGCAGAAACATACGGTCTTGAGATGCTCAAAGCCGGTGCGGACCTTAGCCAAAAAACGATTGAAGAACTCATCTCACTCGATGCGAAAGAATTCGCGATGGGCGACTATCGTGTCGAAATCGCACAAGTGAACACGGTCGATGCGAACGATGTCTTGAACCGTAAAGCGGAAGTCGAGGCGGCGATTGCCAAAACGGTTGCGGCGAAAAACTTAGACTTGTTCGTATTCGCCATCACGAACATTTTGACGAACGATTCGGAAGCCATCGTTGTCGGACCAAAACCCGAACTCTTCGAACAAGCGTTCAACGTGACCCTTCAAAACGGATTGGCGACACTTCCTGGCGTCGTCTCACGTAAGAAGCAAATCGTGCCATTCTTAACGGAAGCGGCAACAAAATAAAAACTCGAAGCCGTGGCCTCGAGCGGAACTGCAGACGTTCATTCGTCTGCAGTTTTTATTTAAAAAAAGACCGGACAATGAAGTCCGATCTTAGGATGATTTTGTTTGTCGTCCGTATGTTCCGAGACGCCATAGTTTCTCAAACGGTCCGTAACGGTGAGTCTTTAGCCACCACATCGAGAAGAACGACTGCGCAATCAAAATGGCGATGCTGAGGAATAGACCTTCGGTTAAGGAAAGCGCCCCGTACGCCCCGAGTGCGATCACTGGCAAGACAATGATCAACGTATGTGTCAGATAGTTCGTGAGTGCCATTCGACCGAGTGCTTGAAGCGGGGCGAACGTCCGACCTTTTCGAACGGCGATGGTGAACAGGCAGATGTACGTTGTAGCGAGCAGTTTTCCGGAAATCCATACGGCTGCTGAGTTCGTGGACATATAAGAGGCGCCATCACCGTAATGATGCCAGATGATGATTCCCCAGAATGGTATGGCTGCTATTGCGCAGATAGCAGCAGTCCGGGTCAATCCTTGGATACTCCAAGTCAGAAGCTTTCGTTCCCGTCCGATGAAGAGACCGAGTAAGAACAGACCGAGAATCTCGATTCCGACAAAAAGTGAATTTTGAATCATAGTAAAAATCTCGTTGTCGAATCGATAGTCTAGCCAAGGACCGAAGCCTGAATTAAAGACCCTCGGGAACGACTCTCCTAAATACATGTATCCAAAAGCCCACTCTACATAGATAGGGGCAACATTGAATAGTAAGAAACTTCCAATCAATAAACTCCACGCCCATGTCAATATCGCGCGGTTACTCAACCCATAAAAGAGAGGAAGCAATAAGCCCCACATCGCATACGTATGTAAGATGTCACCTGACCAAATCGCCAAATGCGCGAGACCGAATAAGAAAAGAATCGCAATACGGCGTATGTAACGACTGACCGATTCGCCACGAGCGTAAGAACGCTCGAGGAAAATCGAAAAGCCGATCCCGAATAAGAGGGAGAAAATCGTATAAAACTTCGTCTGCACGAACAAGTCAAAGAGCGTGCGGACGAACAAGTCGTTCCCGTAATAGTCGGGACGACCAAACATCCAGTCGCTCCCGAGCATGCTCGGGATATTGACGAGGAAAATGCCGCAGAGGGCAAACCCTCGGATAATGTCATACAAAATAATCCGTTCATTCGTTTGAATTGGGCCAGCCATACGACACGTCCTTTACTGAATTAGAATACTTTCGTCGTCCACGATTCACAGTTCCAGACGTCTGTGACGATATCCTCATAGAATTCTGGTTCGTGACTGATGAGGAGGACGCTTCCTTTGTACTCTTTCAACGCACGCTTCAACTCTTCCTTCGCGTCGACGTCCAAGTGGTTCGTCGGCTCATCGAGTAAGAGTAAGTTCGTTTCGTTGTTTAAGAGTTTGCAAAGACGTACTTTCGCCTTTTCTCCACCACTGAGGACAGAGATTTTACTTTCAATGTGCTTCGTCATGAGACCGCATTTCGCGAGCATCGCGCGTACTTGCTGTTGGTTGAGTGACGGGAATTCGCTCCAAATCTCTTCGATACACGTGTTGTTGCTTGATGCGGCTTCCTGTTCGAAGTAACCCATCTCAAGAAACTCACCGCGTTCGACTGTCCCTTCAAGCGGGTTGATCAAGCCGAGTAAGCTCTTCAAGAGCGTCGTCTTCCCGATTCCGTTCGCTCCGACGAGGGCAATCTTTTGACCGCGCTCCATCTGAAGGTCGAGCGGACGTGAGAGTGGCTCATCGTATCCGATGACGAGACCTTTCGCATCAAAGATGAGGCGCCCCGATGTACGTGCCTGCAAGAAGCGGAATTCTGGTTTCGGACGTTCCGCACTCAATTCGATGACATCCATCTTATCGAGTTTCTTCTGACGTGACATCGCCATGTTTCGTGTCGACACACGCGCTTTGTTTCGGGCAACGAAGTCTTTCAAATCCGCGATTTCGGCTTGCTGACGCTTATAGGCGGCTTCAAGTTGCGAACGCTTCATCTCGTACACTTCCATGAACTTGTCATAGTCCCCAACATAGCGGTTCAACTCTTGGTTTTCCATATGGTAGACCAAGTTGATGACACTATTTAAGAACGGGATATCGTGGGAGATCAAGATGAAGGCATTGTCATAGTTTTGAAGATAGCGTTTCAACCACTCGATATGCACTTCATCCAAATAGTTGGTCGGCTCATCGAGGAGCAAGATATCTGGCTTCTCTAAAAGCAACTTCGCGAGCAATACTTTCGTACGCTGTCCACCTGACAAGTCCGTGACGTCCCGGTCGAGTCCGACGTCTAAAATACCGAGGCCGCGTGCGACTTCTTCTACTTTCGCATCGATGATGTAAAAGTCGTTCGAGTCGAGCGTTTCTTGAAGCTCACCGACCTCCGCAAGCATGTCTTCCATCTGTTCCGGCGTCGCGTCACCCATCTCCATGTAGAGTTCGCCGATGCGCGTCTCCATGTCAATCAGGTATTGGAAAGCACCTTTCAAGACGTCCCGAATCGTCATCCCGCGCTCAAGTACTGCGTGTTGATCGAGGTAACCGACACGGACGTTTTTCGCCCATTCGATTTTCCCTTCATCCGGTTGCAGCTTGCGCGTGATGATGTTCATGAACGTCGATTTTCCTTCACCGTTTGCTCCAACGAGACCGATATGCTCCCCTTTTAAGAGGCGGAAAGAGACATCGTTCAAAATAGCGCGGTCACCAAAGCCGTGGCTCAAGTTTTGTACCGTTAATATACTCATAATTCGTTTTCGTTCCTTTCAAAGTAAACTACCCGATATTGTAGCATGAATTGGATCAAATTAGTACGCCAGTCCGACTGACTCCCGTACGTGTTCCTGTTCTTCAATCGCATGAAGCATGAACTGGGCGACGTCTGCCCGTGAGATGTGTTTCCCGTTCTCTGGCACTTCATCGATGGCCGTTCGATACGTCGAGGTGCGGGGGCCGTCCGTCAATTGCATCGGTCGTACAATCGTATAATCGAATGACGAATTTCGCCACAAGTCCACGGCTGCCCGATGATCACGGAGCGGCTTCCGGAGCATGAACGTAATGGCTTTCCCGGCAAGTCCCGGTATCTCATTGTCGATCCCGGCTGAAGCCAAATAGACGACGCGTGAGATGCCATTCGTCTTCATCGCTGGGACGAGCTTGTCCGTGACACTCGCTAAAAAGTCCGGATCGCTCAAATCCGTTCCGAGACAGCTGATGACCGCATCATGACCGTGCATCGCTTCTGTTAACGCATCGATGTCATATAAGTCGCCTTCGATGATTTCAAGTTGTGGGGTCCGAATCAACTTTTTCTGTTCACGTACGAACGCGGTGACGTCATGACCGTGCTCGATGGCTTGGTCGATGAATTGATGTCCGGTCCGACCGGTTGCGCCTAATACGAATAACTTCATAAGGGCAAGGCTCCTCTCTCATATCCAATACATACAGTATACAGCAGTTTCAGAAAAATCGAACATTTCGCCGTTTGATTGCAACCTATTGCATTTCTCGTCAGCTCGTCTACAATAAAGTTTATCTTAAATAAATAGATTCGCACTCGTATATCAGCGGAAATATGGTCCGCAAGTCTCTACCGAACTACCGTAAATGGTTCGACTACGGGTGGCGCTTGTCGTATGCTATCGTTGATTTCCATGCGGTTCGTTGCCTCCCGATGAGGGGTGACGAATCGCATTTTTTAATGGAGGGGACAACAATGAAGCAGTTAGAAGACAAAATCCGTGAAGAGGGTCGGGCCTTATCCGACCAAGTGTTGAAAGTTGACGCCTTCTTGAATCATCAAGTCGACCCGGTACTTATGCAAGCCATCGGCAAAGAATTTGCAGAACGTTTCAAAGACGCTCAAATCGACCGCATCGTCACACTCGAATCGAGCGGGATTGCGCCAGCGATGATGACGGCGCTTGAGATGGGCATCCCGTTCGTATTCGCGCGTAAACGGAAATCGCTGACGCTCCAAGACGACCTCGTCGAAGCGGATGTTTATTCGTTCACGAAACAGGAGACGAACCGCATCAGCTTGAGCCGACGTTTCGTCTTATCAGGCGAACGCGTTCTTGTCATCGATGACTTCCTCGCGAACGGGGAAGCGGCACTCGGGCTGACACAACTCGTCGAAGCGGCAGGTGCAGAAGTTTCAGGTGTTGGCATCGTCATCGAAAAATCGTTCCAACCAGGGCGCGATAAATTGATTGAGCGTGGTTATCGCGTCGAATCGCTAGCGCGCGTCGCGAAATTAGAGAAAGACCATATCTCGTTCGTGGAGGTCGTTCGATGAATACATTCAAGACAGCAAGTCTCGGATTTCAGCATCTACTCGCGATGTACACGGGAGCAGCCATCGTCCCGCTCATCGTCGGGGGTGCCATCGGGCTTGGTCCAACCGAACTCGCCTATCTTGTCGCAATTGATTTATTCATGTGTGGGGTAGCGACGTTATTACAAGTATGGACGACACGCTTTACGGGTGTCGGATTGCCGGTCGTCCTCGGATGTACGTTCACGGCGGTCGGTCCGATGATTGCGATTGGAAGCGCAAATGGAATTACGGCCATTTATGGCGCGTTGATTGCCAGTGGAATCATTGTTATCCTCATTTCCGGATTTGTCGGGAAGCTCGCACGTTTCTTCCCGCCGGTCGTTCTCGGTTCGGTCGTGACGATCATTGGTCTCTCACTGATTCCGGTCGCCATCAATGACATCGGTGGCGGGATGCCAGGTGAGCCTGGATTCGCATCGATGCAGAATCTAGGATTAGGTGGCTTTACGATTTTACTCATTCTCGTCTTGAACCGTGTCGGGACCGTCTTCACACGCGCCGCTGCTGTCCTCTTTGCCGTCCTCATCGGAACAGGGGTTGCTGCTTCGCTCGGTCTCGTCGATTTCAGTCCTGTCCGGGAAGCGGGTTGGTTCCAAATGGTTCAACCGTTCTACTTTGGGATGCCGACATTTGATGTGTCCGCGATCCTCGTCATGACGCTCGTCGCCATTATCTCGATGATTGAATCGACAGGTGTATTCTTGGCGCTCAGCGATATCACGAAAAAGCCGATTGGTGCGAACGAATTGACGAAAGGGTATCGTGCGGAAGGTGTCGCAACGATTCTCGGAGGGATTTTCAACAGCTTCCCGTACACGACGTTCAGTCAAAATGTCGGACTTGTTCAATTGTCAGGTGTAAAATCGCGCCGTGTCATCTTCTGGACAGGTGGATTGCTCATCTTGCTCGGCTTCCTTCCGAAAGTCGCTACGTTCACGACATTGATTCCAAAACCTGTGCTTGGGGGAGCGATGCTCGTCATGTTCGGAACGGTCGCTGCTTCCGGCATTCGAATTCTGAGCCAGGTCGATTTTTCGAAAAACGAGAACTTGATTACCATTGCCCTCTCAATCGGTGTTGGGCTCGGTATTACCGCCAATCCAGCCATCGTCGCAAACATGCCGGAGTGGCTGCAGTTGTTCACGGATAGTGCTATCGTGGCAGGTTCATTCACGGCGCTCGCATTGAACGGATTTTTCCGTATGATGGACCGATTCCGTCCCGGGACAATCATTGCCGAGGAACGGCAAGTCAGCTAGACTGAAGGAAATAGTAGTCTAGGAGGAGTCACGAATGGGGAAAACTGCACTTGTCGTAGGCGCGACCGGTTTGATTGGCCGCGAATTGGTGGAACAGTTGTTAGAGAGTGACCGTTATGATGCGGTCTGGATCGTTGTCCGTCGCTCGAAGCGTTGGAGTCATCCGAAGTTACATGAGATCGTCGGTTTCGAGGAGATGGATTCATCCCTTCCACAGATCGACGACGTGTACTGTGCGCTCGGCACAACGATTGCGGTAGCTGGCTCGCAAGAAGCGTTCAAACAAGTTGATTTAGAATTACCACTTGAAGTGGCCCGTGTCGCCAAGGCACACGGTGCGACGCGCTATGCGGTCGTATCGGCACAAGGCGCATCATTGCGTTCGACTTTCTTTTACAACCGTGTGAAAGGGGAGCTTGAGAACGCGTTACGTATTTTCAACTTCCATCACTTGATTATCGCCCGTCCTTCTCTGTTACTCGGAGAGCGTGATTCATTTCGCTTCGGAGAGAAGGCGGCCGAGGTCATCAGTCGACCGTTCCAGTCAATCTTGCTTGAGAAGACACCGGAAGTCGCACCGATTCAGGCGCTTCATGTCGCTCGTGCCTTGATTATGGCGTCTGAAGAAGGCGAAGGAATCGAAGTGTTGACGTCAGGGATGATGCAGAGGATGAGCCGATGAATCCATTGACAAAAAAGCGAACCAAAGCAGTCATGATTGACAGTGTCATTGCAGGTCTTGTCAGCGTGGGCGTAGAACAGCTCGTACGAAAGAAAGTAAAGAGCGAGTTCGTGCATGCGGTCATCACACCGACACTACTGACATATGCCATGGAAGCGTGGCAAATGAGTCGGGGTGGACAAACAATCGGTTATAAACTGATGGGACTTGAATTGACAAACGATGACGAAACGCCTGTCACGGCAAAACAAGCGCTACAACGCGCCCTGCATCGTGATACTTCGTCAGTCGTTCGTTATTGGAAAGACCGTGCGCATTTCGAACAAGAAGAAGGCGCTGTTTTACCGCACGATGCCCGTTACCATATGCATGTACGTGAAAAGAACTGACCAATATGGCCAGTTCTTTTTTTCAATCCTTGATTTTACTTAAGATGGCAGTTGTTAAGGCGACAATTGTTCCGAGAACAAGCCCGTTAGAGAAGACGGTCGCAAGAAGCGGTGGCAGGTCATTCATTGAACCGGGTGGTAATAACATCGCCCCGGCACCGATGACGAGCGGGAGCCCGACTGTGAGGGATGCCGTGGACTGCTTCAATTCAAAGGCCGCCTCATTGATTCCGATGATGATCATCGTTGCAATGAGCGGTGTCACGATTGCATAACCGACAGCGGCCGGGATGCTCGCAATCAACGAGACGAATGGACCGATGAGTGCTAACCCCATCATGAGGGCGTGGGCAACCAAATGCGGAGCACGCTGGACGCTCTCCGTCGAAGAGAGGAAACCAGCTGTCCCGGAGATGGCGACAGGACCCGGTGTGCCGAACAGACCAGCCACGATTTGACTGACGCCACTGGCGACACCCGATGCGGGAACGTTTCCTTTGATTTCTCGTTTTTCGCGAGAACTGACGATGCGCTCAATCAACTTGATGTTCGCAAGGACGTTCGTCATGAGAAGTAGGGTGATGACGAAAGCCGTCGGTAACAAGTTCCAATCCCACACCCAATTTCCGAACGGAAGAAGTTCCGGTACGAGGAAGAAGGATTCCGAACGAACGATTGGATTTCCAAGGTCGAGTAAATGGAACAAGCCGAACCCGACGAATAGCGTCATGACGAGTCCATATTGTTTAAAGCGACTTTGCTCGAGCGTGAGTGCGAACAAGACGAGCCCAGCCGTCGCTACGGCCTGAATGATATTGATTCCGTCTTCCGTCACCCCAAATCCACCTTTAATGACGGCCCCTGATAATTGAAGGACGAGCAAAATCATATAGACGCCGAGCACTTGCGGTGTAAACAGGGCGAGCATGCGTCTTAAGATGCCGGTGACGGTCAACAACACACCGAGGATTCCGCTCAAAAACAGCATGAATCCGAGTGCCTGCAGCGTCTCTTGCTGACTTCCATATAGAGCGGGACCGATGGAGGCGTATAAGGTGAAGACACCCCACCAAATGCCGGCAGGTCCTTCGAGTATCGGGAGGCGATGGCCGAGCAACGTCTGAATGATGCTGAAGAGTGCGAAGATGAAAAGTGAGCGGGATATAAAGGTCATCGTCTCATCTGGTGACAGTTCAAACAAGGCGGCGATGGAGAGTGGTGGTACAATATTTGTAGCTAAAATAAAAATAAACCACTGAATCGTCGTGGTTATATTACTTCTGGTCATGGTGTCCCCCTGATCATGCTTTTTCTTATTAGTGTAACGTTATGATGAAGTGGATGCAAATGGAGGCTATATAATGAAGAAATTCTTCAAGTGGACCGCACTCTCAATCGTAGGATTGCTAATCATCGCGCTAGCAGGCTTTTTAATTTGGACGCAGTTCACGTACGAACCGACCGATGAAGCGACACGGTATGCCGAAGAGGGGAAAGTGGTCGACAACCGTCTCGAGTTTGGAGATCCGACGAGTGAGGTCGGAATCATTCTTTATCCAGGGGCGAAAGTGGAGAAAGAGGCGTATGCGTATTATGGAACACGTTTAGCCGAGGAAGGGTATTTCGTCGCCATTCCGTCGCTTCGACTCAACTTAGGCATTTTAGATATCGACGCAGCCGATCCAATCATCGAGGCACATCCGGAGATTGAACGCTGGATCGTAGCCGGTCATTCACTCGGAGGTTCGGCGGCGTCGGGTTACGCGCTTGAGCATCAAGAGTCGGTAGAAGGTGTCATTTTCCTCGCATCATATCCGATCAGCTCGATGGTCGATAGTGACTTACGCGTGCTATCCATCTCGGGTGAGTTGGATGGATTGGCTGTCCCGGAAGACATCGAGGCGAGTCGAAGCGACCTACCTGCCGATAGTCAATTCGTACAAATCGAAGGCGGGAATCATGCCAACTTCGGAATGTATGGTCCACAAAAAGGCGATCAGGAAAGTCCGCTCACATCGAAAGAACAACTCGACGAAGTCCTATCGGCGATTCTCGAATGGTTATAAAAAACGTGCGCACCTTCATCGAGGTGTGCACGTTTTAGCGTTGATCGAGTGAATAACTGACTGCGGTCAACCCGGCTGTGACGAGGGCGACCAAACCACCGACGAGCGCGAGCGTCATGATAGGGCTCGTCGCGTAGACGACACCACCAAGAGCGGAACCAAGTCCGATTCCGACGTTACTCGCCACAGGCATAAGTGATGAGGCGAGACCTTTGGCGTTCGGATTGAACTTCTCCGCCAAATCGATCAAATAAATCTGAGTCGATGTCGTCAATAAAATCGCCATGAACGACATGAGGGCGATATTGAGGAGACCGAGCGTCACATTCGACGTCGTCACGAATAACGCGGCCAGGACGAATGCCTGGACGAGAAAGACGAACCGTAAGCGTCCGATCGGATTGTGACTGGCGATCTTTCCGGCAGCGATATTACTGAAGATCGAGATGAATCCGTAGGCGAATAAAATCGGACTGACCCAAGCGACCGGTACACCGAGTACATCTTTTAAAATCGGTACGAGATACGTATATACGACATACGTCGCCCCGAAACCGAACGCCGGAATTAAGAAGGCGATCAAGATACGTGGATTCGTCAGGAGTGCCATTTGTTCACGGAGTGATGCTTTTTCTTGAGACAATTGATTCGGCAAGACACGATAAATGGCAATCCAGGCGACTGCACCGAGCAGAGTCGTCAACCAGAACGTGGACTCCCATCCTGCCTGTTGTCCGATGAACGTTCCGATCGGAACCCCGAACACGTTGGCCATTGTAAAGCCACCGAAAATAAAGGACACGGCCACGCCCCGTTTTGCCGGAGGGACGCTCTCGCTGGCGACGAGCATGGCAAGCGAGATCAAGACACCTGTGACGACGGCCGTCAGCATGCGCAAGACGAGTAACCACTCATACATGGGAGCGAGACTGCTTAATAAGTTCAGGACGGTGAAGAGAATCGTCAAGCCGAGCATCAATTTACGTTTTGGAAGATGGCTCGTCAAGGACATCGTGATTGGCGTGCCGACGGCAAAGCTGATGGCGAATGCCGATACGAGACTTCCTGCTGTCGCGATGGAAATGGATAGACCGCTTGCGATATCAGGCAAAATGCCGACGATGACAAATTCACTCGTTCCGAGAACGAAGGTTAATAAGGATAGGGATAAAACTAAAGTCCAGTCGCTTCGACTGAGCGAGCTTGTCTCCATGTTCAAACACTTCTTTCTATTTCATTCATTAGTAGTTAGACATCAGTCTCCTCTCACGTTACAAGATATTTCCCAAAAGAAAAACCCTTTTCTCCCAAGTCGGAAGAAAAAGGTGGATTAGCGCCAAAAAACAGTGGCTTCGACACCGGCGTGGTCGGAGACGATGGGACCGTTTTCGCCATCGAAGACGACAGCATGACGGGAGACGTGAATGGGTGCATTCGTCAACATCAAGTCGATGCGTAGCGATTTCTTGTTTTCATCCCATCCGGCGATTTTCCCTTGGACGGTCGCATCACCTTCGCGTTCCGTTGCGAGATGGAACAGGTCTTGAAGCCCATTTTCCATCAAATAATCGTATCCCTCGCCTCGAATGAAGGCATCGTTGTTGAAATCACCGAGTAGGAGCGCATGGTCGTCATGCTCGACGCGACGCAGTAGTTCGTCGAGTTGATGCTTCACTGGCTCCTCTTCGTCATGCCACCATCCGAGGTGACACGAGTAGACGGTCGTCGGCGTTTCAAGACCTTCAATCACGGCTTTGACAATTTTACGGGACTTGTAATTGTCAGGGTCCGTCGTCTTGGATACGAAGAACGACTCGGTCGATAGAAACGGTGTTCGCGACAAAATGGCGACGCCTTCCTCGTAAATGTCATATCCGTAATGGGCAAAGTCCCATGTCATGTGATAGTGAAGATCTAACTCTTTCAGGCGCTCGACGAGGACGTGTGCGAAGTTGTTTTCACGGATGTTCCCATAGATGAGGGGGGCCTCTTTATGTTGATTGACTTCTTGAAGCGCGATGAAGTCATACTCTTCGCTTGCGATACGTTCGACAATCGCGTCGATTTTCTCTTGTTGGCGGTCTTCTAACCAGGCATGACAATTGAGCGTTAAAATATTCACGATAGTCCTCCTTTAGAAAAAGGCCAACTCTCGAGCGAGTTGGCCAGTAGATTATGCACCGATGACGTCTTGAATGTCTGATTTCAATACGTCGGCTTTCGGGCCATAGATGGCTTGGACTCCACGGTCTTTCACGATAAGCCCCATAGCGCCATTTTTCTTCCATTCTTGTTCGTCAGAGACGAGTGTAACGTCTTTAACGGTCACACGAAGACGAGTCATACATGCGTCGACATCCTCAATGTTTTCTTCCCCACCGAGAAGTGTGATAATCCCCATGACTTGTTCGTTACCTGTAACGGATGATTTTTCTGTCGTTTCTTCCATGTAGTTCCCGTTACGTCCTGGCGTCGGTAGGTTCATCTTCTTAATGAAGAAGTTGAAGACACCGAAGTTGAGGAAGAAGAACACGACAGAGACGAGCACGAAGTTGATCAAGTCTTGAAGAAGTCCTGCTTTGACAATCATCGGAATGCGCGTCAAGAGTTCGATTGCACCGAAAGCGTGTACACGTAAGTCGATGATATCTGCCAATGCGAAGGCAGCACCGGCCATGAGTGCGTAAACGACATAAAGAACTGGTGCGACGAACATAAACATGAATTCAATCGGTTCTGTGACACCTGTCAAGAAGACAGCGAGTCCGGCTGATAAGAACATCGGCTTGTATTGTGCCTTCTTATCCGCGTCGACGTTGCGGTACATCGCATACGCGGCACCAATCAATGCAGCGAATGACAAGATGACTTGACCGACTTTGAAGCGTGCTGGAACGACATCAGCGAGAAGCGTGTTGTATGCAGCCGTATCACCAGCAGCACGCAAGTTGACGAGATCCGTCACCCATGCCAACCAGAGTGGGTCTTGACCGGCAACGACCGATCCAGCTGTCGCACCTGTTAAAATCGTGTATGTTCCACCGAGCTCTGTGTAGTTCATTGGTACTGTGAGCATGTGGTGTAAACCGAACGGTAAGAGGAGACGTTCGAGTGCACCATAAATGAACGGAGCGAGGACTGGCGCCGTGTTACGTGATGTGGCAATCCATTCACCAAAGCTGTTGAGCGCACCTTGGATGGTTGGCCATACAATCGATAGAACGAGGGCAGCAACGACTGAACCAAGGATAACGACGAATGGTACGAAGCGCTTCCCGTTGAAGAACGAGAGAGCGTTCGGCAACTTGTTGAAGTTGTAGAAACGGTTATATAGTGCACCACCGAGGAAACCGGCGATAATCCCGACGAACACACCCATGTTGAGGGCAGGTGAGCCGAGTACAGATGTGAAGTAATCAGCGACGACAAGGTTCGCACCGAAGAGTGACTCGATTGTCGCTTCTGGATCTTGAAGCATGTCACTGTTGACACCGAAGATGGCACCTGTGACACGGTTGATCAAGATGAAGGCGAGAAGTGCTGCGAATGCACCGCCGGCACGATCTTTTGCCCACGAACCACCAATCGCGACTGCGAAGAGGATATGTAAGTTGACGATGATGCCCCAACCTAAATCTTCAATGATACGAGCTGTTGTTAATAAGATACCGACATCTCCGGCTGACATTCCAATCAATTTTCCGATGGAAATCATCAAACCGGCAGCTGGCATGACGGCGATGACGACCATCAAAGCCTTACCGAGTTTCTGCCAGAAATCGAATGAGATCAATTGTTTCATGCTATACGCTTCCTTCCTATGAGGGAGTTTTATCTATTTTTGTGTCTACCAATAGTGCAATCGCTTGCATAAATAATTGTAATCGATTGCATAAATTCGTGCAACCGTTTTCGCTATTTTCATTTGTTTTCATTTCCGAAGTGAGAATAGCAGATGTGAGGCGAACTTGTCAGTCGAATCGAATCTAGCTACAATATGATAGGTTGAAGGGAGCGAGAAAGATGGGTTGGAGACAGACAACATCTGCTTTGACGAAAGACGAGCAGATTGAATTAAAAGAAGAGTTGTTGCGGAAGGGTGTATTGCAGGAAGACGATCTTCCTCTATATGAGATGCTCATGCCAGATCGAATCAAACGGATGTATGAAGTATTGAATACACGAACGAACCATATCACGATTTTGACGGAAGGTGTCGACGATCCGCACAATCAATCTGCCGTATTGCGTTCGGCCGATGCGTTCGGGGTGCAGACGTTACACGTCGTCGAAGGGCGTGCGAAGTTCAAACCGAACTCGATTATCGCCAAGAGTGCCGACCGTTGGGTGGACGTCGTCGAGCATGGCTCCATCGAAGAGGCGATTGACGCTTTAAAAGAAGACGGTTATCAAGTATATGCGACGGCATTGAGTGAGGAAGCAATTCCGCTCGAAGAGGTGGATGTGTCGAAGCCGACCGTTCTGCTATTCGGGAATGAACATAGTGGTGTCTCGGAAACAGCACTTCATAAGGCGGACGGGAACTTTGTTATTCCGATGCAAGGATACGTACAAAGTTTGAACATCTCCGTGGCGGCGGCGATTTCCTTGTACGATGTCACGACACGGTCACGACATATCGTGACGGATGGCTACGAGCTTCCGGTCGAAGATCAAGCGCGCATCTTCAAAGACTGGATGGTCAAGAGTTTGCCGAAGCGTACGCTCGGACTATATAAACAAAAAGGTGTCACAGCTTTTGAACGGGAGACAGGAAATTCAGAATGAACGGCGAAATGAACAGACGTACGGAATCTTTGTCCAGAAACTGAAAGGGGATGGCACGATGAGTACGACGAGTTCATTTATCGTAAAAGATGTGACGAACAACTTTAAGGATTTTGAAGAGGACTTCTTCCGGCTGTACCGCACGTTATACGGTGACCTCGATCAGTTGCGATTTAAAGAGCGCCTGTATCGGCACGCCAATCCGTTAGTGCTGCTGGCTTTCTCTGAAGAGCAGCTAGTTGGCTTTAAAATTGGTTATGAGGCGGAGCCTTATCGGTTTTATAGCTGGGCGGGCGGCGTACATCCGGACTTCCAAAAGCATGGCGTCGGTCGCAAGCTGATGGACACGCAACTCGAATGGGTCGAAGCGCAAGGGTTCCATTCGATTCGGACGAAAGCACGCAATACGAACAAAGGGGTCATCATCTTGAACCTCCTTTGCGGATATGACATCATGGGCGCCTACACCGAAGATGGCGAGCCGCGCATCATGATGGAGAAACAACTGAACAGTTGAATCGATGCCGCGGTCGTGTGATCGCGGTTTTTTTGTTGAAACCGATTCGACTGAATGAACGTACATAAAGAAAAAGGGGGAATTTGAAATGTCTACTTTAGAATTTGGGGCGGACCCATTTTTCACGATCATCAATTTATTCTTTCCACTCATGTTTTTCACCATTGTTGGACTTATCGCATTTGGTGTCATCAAATCAAGTCGAAGTTACTCTAAAACATCAAATACATTGAAGGACTTACAACAATTCGCCTCGCAGCTCGCCGATGACCCGAGCGATGACACGGCTGAGCGATTGGCAGACTATTTACGGGGCATCGATTCCTTCTCGATTGAACGGATACGCATGGAGCCGTTCCGTGTCGCACTCGGATGCTATCAATTGGTGATGGAGTCTGACGCTGTTCGCGAAGAGACGAAAGAGCGGGTCGATCGTCAATATAAGCGTCTCGGGATTTTAGACGGAGAAAAATTTGCCGATGAGGCACCACCACGTCGACGTTCTTCTTCATCGAGTCATCATGATATCCACCACCATCACCATGACCATATGTAAAAAGCGAAGGAATCCCTTCGCTTTTTTACATATATCGTGATGCATCAAATTCAATGTCAGTCTGATAACGGACGGCTTGAATCGCACTTTCGATTCGAATGGCACGCTTCTTAATATCGCGCGCTTTCAGGCGATACAGCTCCGGATCGTATAAGGCGTGTTTGATCACGGCAACCCCATGCACATAGTCTTTCTTCGGACGAAGCGATAATTTTTCATAAAGTCGTGCTTGGACGCGTAACTGAATGGCAAGCTCGATTGCCTCGACGAGCGGAAGCGGACCGTCGTGCGTCTCGACAACGGCTTGGACGTTCGCCTCTTGAATGAGACGGTCGAGCTGACGTAAGTCTAGACGAATGTGTTCAAGTTCCATCTCGATGTCTTGAAGGGAACGAGACTGAATGGTCGGAATGGATTCATTCGCTTGAAGCGAGATGAACGCCACATGCTCAATCTCTTCGGTCAATGTATCGATTTGCTCATGGAGCAACTGTTTCAATGTTAGGGCATCTGCAAGGTTCATATCGATTTCCTCCTTCTGCTTTTTCTAACCGTACCATATCGAGATGGCTGAAAAAAGGTGGATGACATCCTCGATTACGGGAATAAAAGCAAATAGAGAGGAGGAGGACGATGAAGAAGTGGAAGATACAATGGATGATTGCACTCGTCCTACTCCTGTTCGGGACGGCGACATTCCTTTATCAGTGGGTTGACGTAAGCCCAGGCGATATTCGGGACTACATCATTCAATTCGGATGGTTGGCTCCGCTCATTTACATTTTATTGTTCACCGTTCGTCCGCTCATCTTGTTCCCGACGTCCGTCTTGTCGGTCGCCGGCGGCTTGGCGTTTGGGATGTTACCGGGCGTCATCTATACCGTCATCGGGGCGACATTGAGTGCGCTTGTTGCGTATTATGTGGCAATTTTTTTCGGCGATCGTTTCCTGCATCACTTCGAATCAACGAATTACGAAGCCATTCAGCGTAAAATCGAAGAAGACGGCTTCTTTTACGTCCTCATCTTACGTCTCATCCCGCTCGTCAATTTCGATTTGGTCAGCTATGCTTCTGGTTTGGCAAAAGTAAACGTACTCGCCTATCTGTTTGCGACCGTCGTCGGTATGATTCCCGGGGCGTTCGCGAACAATTTTCTCGGGAGTAGTATCGCCAGTGGGGATTGGACGCTCATCGCCTTGGCATTTGGAATCATGCTCGTGTTGACGCTCGTTGCGACCGTTTTCCGTGAACCGATCAAGCGACAGATTCATCGCTATCAAAAAAAGTAGGCGACTCCAGATTGGAGCGCCTACTTTTCAATTAACGGTTGTCGACCGTTTCTGGATACAGGTCATGGTTGAACAGACGGTGTTCTGCCATTTTTTCGTACTTCGTGCCAGGCTTTCCGTAGTTGCAGTACGGATCGATCGAGATACCGCCACGTGGTGTGAATTTCCCCCACACTTCGAGATAGCGCGGCTCCATCAACTTGACGAGATCTTTCCCGATGACATTGATGCAGTTCTCGTGGAAGTCACCGTGGTTACGGAAACTGAACAAGTACAACTTCAACGACTTCGACTCGACGAGTTTCTCATCCGGGATGTACGAGATGTAGATGGTTGCGAAGTCCGGTTGGTTCGTGATCGGGCACAACGATGTAAATTCGGGTGCGTTGAATTTCACGAAGTAGTCGTTCTCCGGATGACGATTCGGGAACGCCTCAAGGACGTCAGGTGTGTATTCAAAAATATATGGGACGCTCTTCTGTCCGAGGAGCGAAAGATCTTGTAAGTCTTCTGGTCTCATGTTCATTCTCCTTAGACGCCACGTTCGTTGGCGTACAGTAATGTGTGTAGTTGTGGTAGGACGCGGACGCTTTGCCATGACGGGTCGCGTGCGACGTCTTCCCATAGTTGTTTCAAACGACGGAGCTGGGCATCGGTGATGTCTCCATCTGCACCAGGCTCCGGGTTACCAGCCGACAAATACATGACGTCCGGTGAGTAGCGCTGCTGCACTTCTTTCGCGTAGGCAAGGTCCGCTTCATCAAAGACAGCGACTTTGAATGTCGTCTGCTCCGGGCGTAACTGTTCGACGATAGCGTCGAGTTGCTCCCAGTTCGTTTTCATACCAGACGATGGAGGTTTCGGACTGAGGGTCACGTCATCGATTTGTGTGAGCCAGTCTTGATAGCGGCTACCTTGCGTCTCGACAGCGAGTGTGACACCACGTTCTTTCAACTTCACAACGAGGTCTTCCATAGCCGCGATAAGGAGCGGATTGCCACCCGAGATGGTGACATAATCGTACATACCCAGTGCATCCAGGCGAGCGATGACCTCATCGGCTGTCAGCATGTCCGGTTTTTCTGAACCGTCCCACGTAAAGGCGGAATCACACCACGAACAGCGATAATCGCAACCGGCGGTCCGGACGAACATCGTCTTTTGTCCGATGGCCCGGCCTTCTCCTTGAAAGGTCGGTCCGAACACTTCTAAAACAGGGATTTTCACGATTCCACCAACCATTCACGGCGGAACTCAGCGTAAGACGTCGGCGTTTCGTACAGACGGACGAATTCGACACGGACGTCGCGTTCATTTGGCAGATGTGTCGCCAACTGTTCAAAAATCCAATAGCACATGTTTTCTGCAGTTGTATTCATATAAGGGAGTGACTCGTTCAAATAGCGATGGTCGAGATATGGCTCAAGCTCTTCTTTGAAGATTTTTTTCAAGTCACCGAAGTCGAGCGTCATGCCGCGATTGTCGAGAAAGCCGCTGACACCCATCTGGAGCCTATACGTATGACCATGAAGGGCACGACATTTGCCGTCATAGTCAAAGAGATGGTGCGCTGCGTCGAACGTCACTTCTTTGACGATTTGAACGCGATGCGGACAGTAGATGAGCGAGCCTTCTTGCTTTGATTCGACACTGGTCGGAGCGAGGAATGGAGCATGTTTCATACGCGCACCTCCTCGTAAGCTGTAAGTCCGTTTTGACGAAGCTTACACGCCGGACATTCTCCACAACCTGAACCGATGACACCGTTGTAGCAAGTAAGCGTGCGTTCTTTGACATAGTCAAAGGCACCGAGTTCGTCGGCGAGTGCCCACGTCTCTTTTTTATCGAGCCACATGAGCGGTGTGTCGATGACGAATGGATAATCCATCGCTAAATTGAGTGTCACGTTGAGTGATTTGATGAATTGGTCTCGGCAATCCGGGTAACCTGAAAAGTCCGTTTCACATACACCGGTCACGATGTGATGCATACCGAGTTGTTTGGCCATGACGGCCGCAAATGATAAGAATAGATGGTTGCGTCCATCGACGAACGTATTTGGAACATCCGCATTGTCGATGTCGAGATCGTGTCTCGTGAGCGCGTTCGATGTGAGTTGTCCGAGTAGGGACAAGTCGAGGATGTGGTGTGGGACATCGAGCTCTGCCGCGATTTCTTTTGCGACCTCGATTTCCGCATCATGGCGTTGACCATATGCGAACGTCACCGCCTCCACATGAGAGAATTGTTGTTTTGCCCAAAACAGGCAAGTGGTTGAATCTTGGCCACCACTAAAGACGACCAATGCTTTTTCGTGTTGCATGAAGCACACTTCCTTTTCGCTAGTTTTGATGTCGGAGGAGGTTACGAACTCCGGAGGTCACCCTCAAGCATATAATTTATCATAAAAAGACGTTTGACAGGGAGAAAGGAAGCGAGTATAGTAAAAAACATCACTGACATGCTTTTGTGCATAAAAGCGTTTAAGCGGTTAGGCAAAATAATAAATAAAGAAGATATAACGAAAGGAGGGGACGTCGATGCAGATGAAAGGAAAAGAAGCTGTATTCGTCGTGTTGATGAGCGGGATCACCTTGCTCGCACTGATGTTTTTGGCCAAAGCGACGCCACATATGGCGATTTTTGGCACAATGGTAATAGTAGGTGGATATGCGTATTATCGTTCACGCGACTTCAAACAGATTGAAACGGCGATGATCAACGGAATTCGTGAAGCGATCATGCCGGTGTTGATTTTGTTGTTGATTGGGATGCTCATCGGAGTATGGCAAATGTCCGGGACGGTCGCGACGATCCTCTCCATCGGTCTAAATACAATCTCTGCTGAATGGTTCTTGCCGAGTGTCTTGTTGATCACGATGATCGTCTCGACCTTCACAGGAAGCGCCTTTACAACCGTCGGAACGGTCGGTGTCGCCTTGTTCGGAATCGGAACGGCACTAGGCATCTCGCCAGCGCTCGCTGCAGGTGCCATCGTGTCGGGCGCCCTCTTCGGAGACAAGATGAGCCCGTTGTCGGATACGACGAACTTTGCGCCGGCAGTGGCGGGGGTCAAACTGTTCGACCACATTCGCTTCATGATGGGGACGACGATTCCAGCGTTCATCATCACGTTGATTTTATTCATGTTCCTCGGACGTAGCGGTCAAACTGCCGACACGGCACAAATCGCAGAGGCGCAAGCCGCGCTCAGCGGACGTTTCGACCTCTCATGGCTCACGTTGATTGCCCCTGTGCTCGTCGCAGTGCTTGCGTTCCGTCGGATGCCGGTCTTGCCGACGATGCTTGTTGGGATGTTCGCCGGTGTGTTGACGGCCGGTTTTGTTCAAGGCAACTGGAGCATCTCGAACTGGCTCGGTGTCATGCAGTCGGGCTTCAAGTCAGATGTCGAAAATGAATTGATTGCAAATGTACTCGATAAAGGTGGTCTTGAATCGATGCTCTGGTCGGTCAGTCTCGTCTTGATCGCCCTCGCGTTCGGTGGCTTATTACGTGAACTCGGTATCTTCCAAGCCATCGTTGAATCGTTGCTCGAGCGTTTGAAGTCACCAGGGAGCTCGGTCCTATCAGTTGTCCTCAGTTCAATCGGTGTCAACTTGCTCGCGGGAGAACAGTACTTGTCGATTCTCTTGCCGGGTCAGGCGTTCAAGCAAGGGTTTATCGATCGTGGGATCGACCCGCGCTACTTGTCACGGGCACTTGAAGATGGCGGGACCGTCATCAACCCGCTCATACCTTGGGGTGTCTCCGGAGCGTTCTTCGCAGCGACACTCGGCGTGCCTGTATTGGAATACGCACCATTTGCGTTCTTCCTCTGGCTCAGCCCGGTCTTCTCCATCATCTTGGGATACGTCCGATTGGGGAAGCAACGTGAATCGCTAAAAATCGCATCATAATATCGAGGTGTCCTGCCATGCAGGGCATCTTTTTTGTGTGCAACATATGACTTTTGAGAAAATAGGAGAAACGGAGGTGGAACCATGAAGCGACTCGATCTAGCATTTTATGAACAACCGACACTCGAATTGGCACGCGCCTTACTCGGTCAATATTTGGTGCGGCGACATCCAGAAGGTGACATCATCGCGAAGATTGTCGAGACAGAGGCTTACCTCGGTGCCATCGACCGGGCGGCGCATAGCTTCGGAGGGCGTCGAACGAAACGAACGGAAGTCATGTTCGGACAACCTGGGCATGTATACACGTATCAAATGCATACACATACGCTCCTGAACGTGGTCAGTGGTCCGGTTGGTACACCGGAAGCCGTGTTGATTCGAGCCGTCGAACCGATTCAAGGACATGAATGGATTGCTTCGAACCGTCCCGGAGTGAAGCGATATGACCAGACGAACGGACCAGGGAAGTTGACGAAAGCACTCGGAATCACAATGGATCTATACGGCCATTCCTTTCAACAAGACCCACTCTACATCGCGGAGGGTGAGGCAGGAGTAGTGATTGAGGCGGGTCCCCGTATCGGGATCCCGAACACGGGCGAGGCACGTGACTACCCGTATCGCTTCTTTGAACGCGACAATCCATACGTCTCGAAATTCCGTTGAATGCCACTTGAGATGTTTAAGTGATTCATGCCTGTGGAACAGTCCCTATGTGCATAAAACAAACAAAGGGAGTGTTTAGGATATGGCAAAAGTAGCAACGCTCATTACGGATATGTTTGAAGATGTAGAATTCACGGGTCCCCGTGACGCATTGGTGGATGCGGGACATGATGTCGTGACGATCGAGAAGAAAGCGGGTAATACGGTAGAAGGGAAACAAGGGGAGGCGAAAGTGAACATCGACCAATCGATTGACGATGTATCGCCAGAAGATTTTGATGCCCTTCTCTTGCCGGGCGGATTCTCACCTGACTTGTTGCGTGAGGACGAGCGTTTCGTCTCGTTCGCCAAAGCCTTCATGGATGCGAAAAAGCCTGTCTTTGCCATCTGTCACGGACCACAGCTGTTGATTACGGCGAAGACGTTAGAAGGTCGTGACGCGACCGGCTACAAATCGATCAAAGTCGACATGGAGTATGCCGGAGCGAAATATGCGGACAAAGAAGTAGTCGTCTGCCAAAACCAGCTCGTGACGAGCCGTCAGCCGGATGATATTCCAGCATTCAATCGCGAGATGCTCAACTTATTGAAATAACACGTCGACCACGAGATTCGTCTCGTGGTTTTTTTGTGTATTCGGGAATAGACAAGTAAGGAGGAGATTTAAATGAAAAAACGAGCACGTTCACCGAGTTAAGTTCGTCGAAACATTGTTTGGTTAGGGTGGATTCGTTGGTTTGAAGGGCTGATTCCCGCATACGTGATTGAACGGTTGTTTTGGGAATCGCGAGGCATCACCATTCAAGAAGTCGTCTACTTGGAGATGATCTATGCGCTCATCATCGTCTTGTTCGAGGTGCCGACCGGCGTGTGGGCGGACCGAACGACACGGCGTCGGCTGATTCAGGCAGGTGTAGCCTTGGAGTGGTTATCGTTTTGGATCTTGTTATACTCGTTCACCTTCAGCGGATTTTTTGTCGCCATCAGCTGTTCGGCCGTTGGGTCGGTCATTCGAAGTGGGGCGGAGAATGCGCTGCTATACGAGTCCTTACAAGAAAGTCATGAAGCGTCGTCGTTCGAACGGGTTCTTGGAAAACTGAACGCGATTGGGATTATGGCCGCTGTGACGGCGGCATGGAGTGGCAGTATGTTGGCTCAGTACGTTCCATTGGAGTGGAACTACAGACTTTCCATTCTCAGTTTATTGATGGCGACCGTGTGTAGCTTATTTCTCGTTGAACCCGTTCATGGCGAAGGAGAAGACCGATTGACGTGGCGGCACTTGTTGAAAGGATTTCAATTTGTGTGGTCGCACACATCCATTCGTAACGTCACCATCGGATTTTTGGCAGCCGTGTCCGCATTCAATTTCATCGATGAGTTCTGGCAACTGTATGCACGTGATGTATCCATCCCAATCTATTGGTTCGGTGCCATTTCAAGCGTCCTGCTTTTGATTCAGTTACCTGGTCAACTTTTTGCGGGGACGCTTATACGATTTGCGTCATCCAAGCGTTGGTTAAACGGGTTCGGTTGGTTAATGGGCGGTGGATTTCTCATCGTCGGGTTTTTCCCGAGTCCGATTGGAATCGGTGTGATGGGACTCCTAGCTCTATTGTATGGTGCGATGGAGCCACTCTATTTTGGGCTCTTGCATCATCAGGTGCCTTCCGATATCCGAGCGACGACCGAATCATCTGTCTCGATGCTATGGCATCTCGGTATCCTTGTGTTGGGGTTTGTCTTTATTGTAGGAACGACAGCGTCGCTATTTTTGGCGTTCATCTTAATCGGGCTTGTCGTTTGGTTCGTTCATGCGACCGCCCGATAATTTTTACAGACATGGGTCATAAGCCATGTCTGTTTTTACGTCTTAAGACGGACGAAAGATTGTGTCGAGAAGTGTATGATGAGAACAATCTTGATGAATCAATAGGAGAAACAATGTGGAATGGTATGAATTATTTGTAGGATTTTTATTAGGTGTCGTCGAGGGATTGACGGAATTTGCCCCGGTCTCGTCGACCGGTCATATGATTCTCGTGGATGGTCTCTGGTTGAATTCGAGTCAGTTTTTAGGGCAGGAAGTAGCGAACACGTTTAAAATCGTCATTCAATTAGGATCGATTTTAGCGGTCGTGGTCGTCTTTCGGGACCGGTTCAAAACGTTACTGAATCCGAAGTCTTTGCTCACCTTAAGGCAAAGCGGAACCACACGCCAATTCAATCTCGTACATATTTTGATCGGATTGCTGCCTGCTGGCGTCCTCGGTGTACTGTTTGAGGACTACATCGATACACATCTCTTCTCGGTCAAGACGGTGTTGATTGGGTTAGTCGTCGGTGCGTTCTTTATGATTGCCGCAGATTTATCCGGTGTGAAGCGTCAGACGACCGCTACGCTCGATGACATCACGTATAAGCAAGCACTTGGTGTCGGCTTGATTCAATGTTTTTCGCTATGGCCAGGATTCTCACGGTCCGGTTCAACGATTTCTGGAGGGGTTCTCCTCGGAATGAGCCACCGGGCAGCGGCAGATTTTACGTTCATCATGGCGGTACCGATCATGTTTGGAGCGAGTGCATTGTCACTCTATAGCAAGTGGACGTATTTCACGCTCGATACGTTACCCGTGTTTGTCGTCGGTTTCGTCAGCGCGTTTTTGTTCGCACTTCTTTCGATTAAATTCTTTTTGAAATTGATCAACAAAGTAAAATTGATGCCGTTTGCGATTTATCGAATCGTATTGGCTGTTGTGATTTACGTACTTTACTTCTGAAAAAAACACGTGCGAATGGCACGTGTTTGAAACCAATGAATGGAATTGTTCGTACAGTCTAGAAGAGGTGAAAACATGGGACAAATCGTTGTAGTATTCGGAACGTTAATCGGTCTTGGGACCGTTGGGGCATTGCTTTATATGACTCGTCTAGCCTATGAATCATGAGAACGGATAATGATAGAAGCGCTCACGTTGGAGTAACTCCATGACGTGGGCGTTTTCTGCGTTATCGATCGCACGAAGAAGACCTTCTGTCTGAGACCGGTGAGCAAACAGGGCATCTTTCTTCTGTTTGCTCTCTTCCGTTACATCGACGATGACGTGCGGTTGTCCGAGTTCCTCTTCTGTGCGGCGGTCGAAGGCGACACCTAAGAACTCAGGACGCGTCTCGCCCATCTCTTGAAGTGCACGTACGACGGCACGGGCTGTCGCTTCATGATCCGGGTGGACGGCATATCCTGGATAGAACGAGATCACGGTTTCCGGCTTCACTTCGTCAATCAATGTACGGAAACGGCTAGCGAGCTCGGCCTCGTCCTCAAACTCGACGGTCTTGTCACGAAGACCCCACATGCGCAGGTCCTCGATGCCCATCATGCGACAGGCTTCTTCGAGTTCATGTTTTCGAATTTTTGGCAGTTCTTCACGTGTCGTAAAGATTGGGGAACCCATATTACGTCCCATTTCACCGAGCGTCAAACAGACATATGTGACGGGCACTCCTTTTTGACGATGTTGGATAATCGTTCCGGCCGAGCTGAACGCCTCATCGTCCGGGTGTGGGAAGATGACGAGTAACGGTCCATTCATTGATTCTCCACCTCCGATGCGCCTTGTGGGAGCGGCTTGATATCGATGTGCAGCGCACATGCGAGACGACCGAGACGATCGTGACCGGCGAGTAACAACTGTTCCTCGTGCATTTCATAGTCGGTCAATCCCTCGACATAGAGCCAACCGTGATCGAGTTTTAAACCGACACGATAGGGACCATTTCCTTTAATTTGACCGATGCTGTATTCGATTTTGGCATTACGGATAAACATCCCGGCGTTATGAAAGTCCGGGTCATTGTGTGTCGCGTAGGCACCGTTCGTCGTCTCGACATGGACGAAAAGTGGTGTCGCGACGTGATTGTCTAAATAGTGCTGAATGTGATCAGGTTGAATCGCTTTCACGTCTGTCCCTCCAATGGAAAGGATGACCCGAAACACGTAGTTCCGGGTCATCTGTTTACGATTGTGTTGCTACTTTTTTACGGTATCCGGTATGGTTCGTCGGTCCAACGTATTGGTTGAGACGGAATGAATGACGAACGGCTTCTGTGATGAACTCTTTTCCGATTTCAATCGCTTCTTCGACCGTGTGACCGTTGGCGAGTGAGGCTGCGATGGCAGAAGAGAACGTACATCCGCCGCCGTGTGTGAACGCAGGCTCGATTTTTTCACTTTCAAGAAGGCGGAATTCGTTTCCGTCGTACAAGACGTCGAATGCGGTATCGAATCCGAGTTTGCCACCGACTTTGACGATGACGATCTCTGCGCCGAGTTCATGGATTAAACGAGCGGCTTCTTTGATTTCGTCCATCGTTGCGGGTGTTTTATCAAGGCCAGCGAGCATACGCGCCTCGAATAAGTTCGGTGTGATGATTTTTGCGACTGGTACGAGGTGTTGACGCATCGCGACCGCAACGTTCGGATCAAGAATCTCATCCGCACCTTTACATGCCATGACCGGATCGACGACGGCATTCTGGATGCCGTATTCTTTGATTTTACGTGCGGCGAGTTCGATGATTTCAGGTGTCGGGAGCATACCTGTCTTCACTGCATCAACTCCAATTCCAGCGAGCACCGTATCGATTTGTTTCTCAATCAAGGTCGTGTCGATTGGAAAGACTTCGTGATTCCATGCGTTATGTGGGTCTTGTGCCACGATGACCGTCAAGGCTGTCATACCATACACACCGAGTTCTTCCATCGTTTTGAGGTCGGCTTGGATTCCCGCGCCACCACTTGTGTCAGAACCGGCAATCGTCAATGCTTTTTTCATCGTCATAATCGTCCATCCCCTTTGTCTGTTTGGATAGTTTCACTATAACGACTTTTTCCTATTCCGACAAATGCAAGGATTACGAGAAGTGTTCATAACTTTTCAGAAAAAGTATGCAGGATATTCATCATATTTGGGGAATAATAATGAATAGGGTGTAGACCACTTTATTATTGGCTGGGAGGAAAACGCATGTTAGTGCATAGCTTATGTATCCCGAAGAAAGATGTTGTCACCATCAGTGAAAAGGCAACATTGCGGGAAGCGCTTCATACGCTTGAAGAAACAGGATACCGTTGTGTACCTGTTTTAGACGAGACGGGGAAATTTTTCCGCGGTAACATTTACAAGATGCATATTTATCGTCATGGAATGAACGGGGAAAACATGGACGATAATGTGATGACACTCATCAAAAATGCACAAAAGTACGTCCATGAGTCAGATGGATTCTTTGAAGTATTTTTCTCAATCAAAGAATTGCCGTACATTGCTGTATTGAAAGATGAGAGCAATGAATTTTATGGCATTCTTCCCCACGGTAAGATGCTCGGGATGCTCGAAGAAGCATGGAGTCGCGACACGGGTAGTTACGTCTTGACAATCGCCTTGAGCGAACAGGCTGGGGCACTTGAGAAAATCACGAAAATCGTGAACAAATATACATCAATCGCGAGCTTGATGACGCTCGATGCGAAAAGTAAAGTATTGCGTCGGGTACTCGTGACACTACCACCAGACTGTGAAGAAGACATGAAAAACAAGGTTGTCTCTAAGCTTGAACAAAAAGGATTCCGGATTGTCGAAGTCGAGAACTTAAAGAACTAAGTCAAAACCCTTTCACTTGGCGTGAAAGGGTTTTTCGTCGAGTCGTTTTTCCATCCGAATATCGGACCAAAATTGACCGTCCCAGTAGGTGAAGTGCTCGATTCGACCGATTTCTTGATACCCACATTTCGTATAGAGACGATGGGCCGCATGGTTGAAAGCGAATACGCCAAGTTCCATACGAGGTGTTTGTTTGGCTCGCAATTGCTCTTCTAACAAACGAAGAGCTTCTGTGCCAACGCCTTTTCCGCGACCGACAGATTCGCCGATGACGAAACCGAGCCAAGCTGTACCGGGTTCTTGTCGATATAAATGAGGCGGGTCATACATGACGTTCATTTCTCCGACGAGATGGTCATCTGCGTAGATAAGGAAAATATCGTGTGTTAAGAGTCGTTCTTCTAAATCGTCAACCGTCATCTCATAATGGGCGGTCAATTCTTCTTTAGAGCGGCTCGGGCGAATAAGATGGACGATCTCAGGATCGTTATTCCAACGATTGAATGTATCGACGATGTCGCCGGATGCGACTGTTAATGGAACAAGTGAGATATTGATAGGTCATTCTCCTTTCTCGCTTGAACACATTCGATTCAATCGTCAAAATTCCTGCTCTTATACCGGCTTTAATACGTTTAAGTGGCTCGGCAATACTTCAAAGGTGAGGGGTAGCTTGCCGCCTGTGTCCCCGTCAGCATTTACAGGAAGCGCATCAGGCGAGGTCACGTTCACCCGTGACGTACAAAATGAGGTGACGCTATCCGTTTCCTTCAACTTTCCTGTAAAGAGGGCGGGTGTTAATTGAAGTGCGTCCTTTAACCCGAGTTCTTCAAAGATATAGACATGAAGAAGCCCATCATTCAGCCGCGCGTCTGGTTCGAAGTTTTCAAATCCTCCGACTGAGTTCGTCAAGGCGATGACGACGAGATAGGCTTCGCCATTAAACTCCCCGTCTGTACTGTCAAGTGCCAACTCATATGGACTATGCTCACGGAACGCTTTTACACCCTCAATCAAGTAAGCGAACGGTCCCCATTTCGTCTTTTCTTCCACACTTACTTCGTCGACAGCTTCGGCAATGAGCCCGATGGCGATGACGTTCATGAAATAACCGTTCTCATACGTTCCGATATCCATCGGTGTCGGTTCAGCGTCGCGGAGAGCCTCGATTGCTTGTTTAGGGTCACTTGGGACACCGAGTGCACGGGCGAGGTCGTTGACCGTCCCAAGTGGAATGATACCGAAGTCAGGTCGATGAGTAGCCTCGGCTAGACCGGTCACCGCTTCGTTCAAGGTTCCGTCCCCACCCATCGCAATGACGGCCTGATAGTGCTTTTGTGCCGCTTCACGTGCGAAGTTCGTCGCATCCTGTTCCTTTTCAGTGAAGCGGACATCGACGTGTCCATATCGTTCGCGCAACACCTCTTCGGCATGTGTTGCGTGTTGTTCCCCCAACTCTTTCCCTGAGGATGGATTGACGATTAACATGACTGTGTCCATTCCAACATGTCTCCTTTTCAACTCGAATACTGTCCTTTATTCCCGTCAAAGAAAGCAGATACTCCTAAAAAATCCCCATGTCGATTAGCTATCTCGCTCTAATCTTCAAGGGGATGCGTTGGGCATTCGATTGTTTAATAATGACGGAATGCGGACATATCTAAATGACTTGCTTCCGACTCGTCCACGGCAAGTTCGATGCGCAAATGTTCATTGAACGGGGAGACGAGAGCACCCATACAGGCGACCGGTTCATGATCGGGGACCGGTGATTTACGCTTCGTTTTGACGAATAAATAGTCCGATCGTTTCAACGTCAATAAGAAACGTTCCACGGCATGCGGTTCACGGGTCACGTTTGGCCAAGGTAAATGATTGAATAATAAAAAGACCGCGCCTTCTTTTTCGAGCGCATAGTCCGGTGCAATGCCTTCCCGATTCAACAAATCGATGACAGCATGCAAAAACTCCCGTTTAATCGTCAATGAAATTTCGTAATACTCACGCATACGGTCCACCCTTTCTTAAAATCACAATACTACCATTCTAAACGTTTCCGACATGGGCGACAATGAAGAAGTTCCTTGACGAAGTATTTTTCCCGGCTTATACTGCATAAGTCCTGCTATACTAGTGATATATGATGAACGAATTGAGGTGAAACCGACATGATTGAATCCCTTGAATTGAAGGCGTGGGTCGTTCTTGCGCGTACGATGGATGCCATCAGTGATCGTGTGAAAGAAGATTTACGACGCCACCAGTTAAATTCAACAGAGTTCGGTGTTTTATCCGTACTGTATAAACGAGGAGACACCCCGTTGCAACAAATTGGGGATCAGATTTTGATTACGAGCGGTAGCGTGACATATGTGATCGATAAGTTGGAGAAGCGAGGGCTGATTGAACGAATCGCCTGCCCGTCTGACCGACGTGTCACATATGCTTCATTGACAGACGATGGAAAGGCGCTCATGGACGTCGTCTATCCGCAACATATTGAAATCTTCAAAGATATATATGGACCGTTAAGTGATGAAGAGACGGAACAATTGATTTCGTTATTGAAACGAGTCGGTTATAACGCAGCGGGCAAATAAAGCCCGTTGCTTTTTTATTCAATATCTTGAAATTAAAATAATTGACGATGAGATATACAGATGATATAGTTCTAACTGTTATTGAAAAATTAGAGATTACACAAATGGAGGATTACACGATGACTAAAGTATTATATGTATCGGCTAACCCGAAACCAACTGAACTTTCATACAGCAAACAAGTGGCAGAAACATTCGTTTCGACACTCCAAGCAGAAAATCCATCAATCGAAGTGGAAGCAATCGAACTCTACGATGTTGATGTTCAAGAAATCGACGGAGATGTGCTCAGTGCATGGGGCAAATTCGCTTCAGGCGAAGCGCTCACTGATGTAGAAGCGAAAAAGGTAGGCACAATGAGCGGCATGCTTGAGAAATTCATGGAAGCGGACCTTTACGTGTTCGCGACTCCAATGTGGAACTTCTTCTTCCCAGCACGTATGAAAATGTTCCTCGATAGCGTGCTCATGGCAGGTAAAACGTTCCGTTACACGGAGCAAGGTCCTGTCGGCTTGCTTGAAAACAAACAAGCGATCCACATCCAAGGGACAGGCGGAATCTACACTGGAACTGACCTTAACTTCGCAGACGCATACCTTCGCCAAGCGCTCGCGTTCGTCGGTGTATCTGAAGTAACGACGGTAGCGGTTGAAGGGATGAACCAATACCCAGACAAAATCGAAGAAATCGTTGCGGACGCGAAAGCGAAAGCTGAAGCACTTGCGAAAGAAGTTGCAGGCGCAGTAACGGTATAACCTAGAGAGACGAGTCGACTGACTCGTCTTTTTGTATGCAATCATTTTGGGTATGATACAAAGGGAAAGGGGAGTATGCAATGGCAGATCAGTTATCGAGTCGATTACTTGGAGATTGGACGGATATTATCCAAGAAGAGATGAAACAACCTTACTTTCAACAACTAAAGCAATTCGTTGACCAAGCGTATGAAGAAACGATCGTTTACCCGACCCGAGAAGATATTTGGAACGCATTTATTTACACGAAATTCAGTGAGGTGAAGTGCGTCATTTTAGGACAAGATCCGTATCACGGACCGAACCAAGCGCATGGACTCAGTTTTTCGGTGCAGGACGGAGTACGTTTCCCGCCGTCTTTACGAAACATTTTTCAAGAACTAAAAGATGACGTTGGGTGTGATCTCCCGAAGAGTGGCAACCTCGAGAAATGGGCGAAACAAGGCGTCCTGCTCTTAAATACGGCACTGACGGTTGAAGCGGGGAAGGCGGGCTCTCACCGTGGAAAAGGGTGGGAACAGTTCACTGACTCTATCATTGAGCGGCTTGGGAGTCGTGAGGAACCGATTGTATTCATCTTGTGGGGAAATGATGCGAAGAAGAAAATGAAATGGATTGGAGACCAACATAAAGTGCTTACGTCCGTTCATCCAAGTCCTTTGTCGTCCCATCGTGGATTCTTCGGCTCTAAGCCATTCTCTCAAGTGAACGATGCATTGAAGGAGTGGGGAAAACCCCCAATTGAATGGTGTTTATGACAGTCTACGAAAATTCGTAGGCTGTTTTTTGTTGACGCTTTTGTTTAGCTTTGGTACAGTAACTAACAAGACGTCACTTTAGTGCTTAAAAGCATATATGCATAACAGCATAACTGCAGAAAAGATAAAGAATTGGATATGTAAGAAAAGCGAAGAAAGAACCGAAGTAGAGACATCTTCCCTGGCCCAGAGAGCGTGTGGTGCTGCGAACACGCCCAAAAGATGAATCGAATTACAGTTCCTGAGCTCTCATCATTGAGCGGTCCCCCGTTATCGGATCAAGCGGCTAGATATTTTTCTAGCAACCAGGGTGGTACCGCGGCTTTGTCGTCCCTATCGATTCAATCGATAGGGATTTTTTTGATTTCAAAGGAGGACTTCACATGTTGACACAATCGATTCCAAAACACCTAGCCCCACATATTTCACCGCAGTTCTACAATGAATACACACCAACGGATCACGCCGTTTGGCGTTTCGTGTTGCGGTTGAACTTGCACACGTTAGAAGGGAAGGCGCATCCGTTTTACATCGAAGGATTGAAACGGACGGGAATGGGACCGGACCGATTGCCGAACGTCGAACAGATGACAGACGAGATGCAGGCGGCCGGATGGTCGACGGTCGCAGTGGATGGACTCATCCCCGGCGTTGCCTTTTTTGACTTCCAAGGAAACGGGATGCTCCCGGTCGCGACAGACATTCGGAAAGTCGAGAATATTTTATACAGTCCAGCCCCTGACATCATTCACGAGGCGGCGGGACATGCGCCAATGTTGATGGACCCGACGTTTTCGGCAATCGTCAAACGCTTCGGTCAATTAGGGGCCAAGGCGTTCATGAACCGAGAAGAACATGCCTCGTTCGCCGCATTGAAACGCTTGACGATTGTGAAGGAGAATGCGAATTCGACTGAACAGGACATCGAGGCGGCGGAGAAAGCCGTACATGAGGCGAAAGCGCAAGTGACTGGCTTTTCTGAAGCACAACAGGTCGCGCGTATCTTTTGGTGGACCGTTGAATTCGGATTGATTGGTGACCTCGACAACCCGATGATTTACGGGGCAGGCCTCTTATCATCGGTAGGAGAGAGCCGTCACTGTCTGACAGATGCGGTCGTCAAACATCCATTCGACTTGGAGCACGCGCTACAGACGAAGCAAGACGTGACAAACATGCAAAAAGAGCTATTCGTTATTCCAAACTTTGAGACGCTCTCTTCTGTCTTAGATGAACTAGAGGGAAGAATGGCGATTCGAAAAGGTGGGATTGAATCTGTGGCGAAAGCGTTGGCATCGGGAAGTCAATCGACGATTCGACTTGAAGATGGATCAGAACGTGTCGGCATCGTTCGTCACATGACGGAGTCGAAAGAACATACGCTCATTCAATGGGATGAATGTACCATTGTAAAAAATGGTCAGTTAACGAAACGAGAGCGTCATGGACTCCTCGTTGTCCATGACACGGAATCAGCGCTGGGTCGCGATGACCTCTTTGAGGACGGGACGACTGTTCGTCACGCATGTGCATCTGATTTACTCAAGGATGTGACCGTTCAGTTAGAAGGACGAACGATTCCTCTCGACTCACTTGAGGTACGTGTCGACTCACTTCCATCAGTTTTCCCGGGAACCACGGTAGACGAGTTGATGATGATTGAAAAACCGGTGATCATTGAACGGGATGAGCGTGTATGGACGAACGATGATCCGATGTTCAACCGCATCCATCTCATGCGTGAGCGGGGAGAATCAATCGACGGTCTCATCCCAGAGATCTTAACGCACCACCCTGACGCCTGGTTATTACACATCGAGTGTCTGGAACTGGTGAAGGATGAAGGACTGAAACAGACATTGATTGAACGTCTTGAAGCGTTGCGTCAGACTTCCCCATCCCGAAATGAATTGATTGGTCGCGCGTTCGACCTATTGCGCTAACGAAAAGAGGCGACGTTTTCCATAGTAGGAGAACGTCGCCTCTTGTGCGTTATACAGATTGATTTGTCGTTTCACGTAAGAACGTAATCAAACGACGATACGTGGAATTGGCCGCTGGGCGGTCCATTTCGAAGTAATAATTATGTCCGAGCTCGTGCTCATTCCGATCATAAAAGACAGTCGTGACATCCGTCCGTCCTGAAAGAATCGTCGCAAATTCTTTGGCCTGTTCCTCAAAGGAATGGTCATTCCCGTCCGCGATAAACGTTGGGGCGAATGTGGCCGGTACATTGACGAGTGGCGATGCTTCAGCAACGACCGGGAGAGTCTCCCAATTGTACGTGCCGAAGTATGCCCATCCGATTCGTTTGAACAAGAAGCGGTTCACCGATTTCGATGATTCGAGCCATGTGCGCTTCAAGTCGAGCGGTGCAGACAAGAGGACGGTACCGAGGATAGAGGATTTTGGTACGACTTGTCCCACTTCAGCAGAAGGTGAATAGTCGTCATTCAACTGGACGCCGACAAACTGTGCAACGAGCTGTCCACCATTCGAATCACCTGCAAAGAAGACGCGGTCCAAATCGAGACGGAAGCGGTCATTGTTCTCAGCAATGAACGAGTACGCCTCTTCGATTTGTTTGAGCGGGGTCGGATACATCACGTCAGGTGCGAGTGCGTAATTGATACTGACGACGTTATAGCCATTACTCGCAATCGAAGTGGCATATTTTAACACATCCGATTTATCCCCACCGACGAACGACCCACCATGCACCCAAAAGATTGTTGGGACAGGTTTTCGGTCGCCTTCATAGCGAATCAAATCAAACGTTCCGTTGTCATAAGAAGACAAGTAGTCGATGTCTTTTCGGACAGACGTCTTTTGAACGACTTCCTCGAATCCCTTCATCTCCACTTCGTTCCCCCCTGCGAACGAAGTTTTGATTAAACGTGTGGCTGGTTTAGGTGAAAGGAACACATAAGCCGCTCCTGCGACCGCAGTTCCAATCAATCCGACTCCAGCTCGTTTCAACCCTTTATTCATCTTCCTTCCTCCCATTCTACAATCAGAAGCTTATTACGTGAGGAGTACGTCCGCCATGTACGTTTCGATGACATGAGCGATTCCGTCTTCGTTGTTTGATTTTGTGATGAAGTCCGCTTTCCCTTTGACCGTCGTGTTAGCATTTCCCATCGCGACACCGAGGCCGGCCCATTCAATCATCGTCAAATCATTGTTTCCGTCACCGCAAGCGATGACTTCTTTTTGTGCGATGCCGAGTTGATCTGCTAGGAAGGCGAGACTCGTTCCTTTTGTGACACCGGCTTCCGTAAACTCAAGGAAGAACGGTTTTGAACGGGCCACAGCCAATTTTCCAGCCAATTCTGTTTGTAGCTTTGTTTCGATCGGAGCGAGTGTGTCGCCATCTGCAAGCATCAAACATTTGACGACCGGGGCTGTCACGGCATCTTTAAAGTTGTCGACATGAATGACCGGCATTCCCGTCAATTCACCTTCGATATCCGTATAAGGGTTCGGGCGATCGGTTACGATTTCGTTACCGACGTACGTATGAATCGCGATTCCTTCCCGTTCACTGATATCATGGAGATGGGCGACTGTATCCGGCTGGAGCGTGCTCGAAAAAATCTCCTCGTTCGTCGCACAATCGATGACTGAGGCACCGTTGAACGATAAGATGTAGCTTCCGTATTTCGCAAGTTCTAATTCACGGGCTGCATCCCACATCGCAAACGTTGGTCGTCCGCTCGCGAGAACGACTTTATAGCCGCGCGCCTGTGCATCGAGAAGTGCTTCTTTTGTCTTAGGGGAAATCGTATGGTCGCTCGTGAGGAGCGTATCATCCATATCCAATACAATCATCTTGTAATTCATAGTAGTAGGGGGTCCTCCTTCAGAATCTAATGACTCCATCCTAAACCTTTTTAAGGTCAATTGACAACCTTGTCGCAAAAACGTAACTATAATGTAGAGAAGTGAACTCTAGAAGAGGTGGAAATCGATATGAATCGAATTTTAGTAGCTGAGGATGAACATGCGATTCGCAGCTTCATTATTGTCAATTTAAAACGAGCCGGATTCGACGTCTTTGAGGCGACGAACGGTCGAGAAGCGGTCACCGCATTTGACCGTGAACCGTTCGATGTCGTCCTATTGGATGTCATGATGCCGGAAATGGACGGATTCGAAGCATGTGCTGCCATTCGTGATCTTGACGAAAATGTAGGGATCATCATGTTGACGGCACGGACGCTCGAAGAAGATAAAATTGAAGGGCTCGGTAAAGGTGCAGACGACTACATCGCCAAACCGTTCAGTCCAGGTGAATTAGTGGCGCGCATCCAAGCGTTGTTGCGCCGTGTCGAAAAAGTGAAACGAAAAGATTCGAAACGCTTGAAGTCGGGACCGTTCGCAATCGACCTCGCCGCAAAACAAGTGACGAAGTATGGACAGTCGATCGATTTGACGCCGACGGAGTATGACTTGATCTGTCATCTCGTCCAAAACGAAGAAATCGTCTTGTCACGTGATGCGCTACTCGATGCGGTATGGGGCGTCAACTATTTCGGTGACCGAAAGACAGTCGACGTCAACATTCGTCGCTTGCGTCAAAAAATTGAAGATGACCCGAGTCATCCGGTCTACATCGAGACGTTGTGGGGTCACGGATATAAATGGCGGAGACATGAGGCATGAAACAACAGTTAGTCATTCGCATGATGATTGTCGTGACGATCGTCTTGCTCTTACTCGTCAGCGTTTTGTCTTACGGGACGTATCGCTACTATTACGAGTATGAGTCAGAAGCGTTACTGAGTCATGCGACCACGAGTGCATATCTATACCCTCAAGCCCAAGTAGGGTTTGAGACGCCGAGTGCCTTTTCCGTCCTCGTCCGGACATTCGGATATCCTGGAACTGATTTGACGATTGTCGACCGGAGCGGTTCGATTGTCAAAACGACGGGACAACGAACAAGGCAGGCCTCATTCTCTCAAGAACAGTTACAGCAATTGTCGCAAGGAGAGTCCGTCGTGCAGGACTATGACGTCGGGGATGAACATTACTTGTCGGTCACGAGTCCCATTATGACGAACGATACGTCCGAGTTTGCCATCAGTTTCACGCGACCGCTTGAAGATTTAGACACGCTCATTCGCGAAATTTGGATGACGGTCGTCATGATTGGCGTCTTGATCTGGTTGCTCGCCCTATACACCGTCATCCGGATTGCCGATCGCTTCGTCAGACCGATTCGTCACATCATCGAGGCGGCCGATGAGATGGCTCAGGGCGACTTCGATGTATCCGTTGAGTCAAATGAGAAACATGAGCTTGGAGCCTTGGCTCGAACGCTCACGTATTTAGGCGCGAAAGTCCAGCAGCATCAGTCGACACGTAACGAATTCCTCTCGAGCGTGTCGCACGAACTCAGGACACCACTCACATCGATTAAGGGATGGACCGAGACGATTCGGGGTGGTGATGAGAAACTGTCTGAAGAGACAGAGCTCGGTTTAAGCATCATCCATTCGGAGACAGAGCGCATGATCGGTCTCGTCGAACAGCTTCTTGACTATACAAAAATTGAAGAGAGTCGGTTGGTCTTGTATCGCCAAGAACTGGACCTGGTCTCTTTGTTACGTCAAGTGACACTGCAATTGAAACAGTCACTTGAAGACAAAGGCATCACACTCATCGAACGCTATCCTCAAAAATCGGTTGGACTATTTGATGAGAATCGATTGAAACAAGTGTTCTTAAACATTCTCGAGAACGCGATTCGTTTCTCACCAGACGGAGGAACGTTGACCATCCGCTTCGTACAATCGGAACGTGTCGCCTTTATCTCCATTATCGATGAAGGTCCCGGCATTTCACGAGAGCATTTGCAGCGCATCACCGAGATGTTCTATCAGGCTCATGTCACAGAAGGTAGTAGCGGGCTTGGGCTTGCGATTTCAAAAGAATTGATCGAAGCGCATGAAGGCAAACTCGTCATCGAGAGCGAGGTCGGACACGGGACGACAGTGACCGTCTTATTGCCGCTCGACCCGAGTGAACTACATTAATAGGATTAAACCTCCCGAATTCAGGCTACATATAGATGTATGTAGACTGAGGGAGGTTTTTATAATGGCCAATCAATCTTTGAAGCCGTTAAAAGGAAGTCCGAATGCTGTGTCAACCCAAACTTCAATTGAAGAATTGCGGATGGACCCACTGCCGTATGCGGGCAGCCGCGGGCAATCGATCGAAGCCATGAAGATGGCGATGAATCAGTTGCCGCGGGCTGAATTGGTGAAGGAAACAGATGAAGGACTTCATTATGTAGTGACTTCGAAAGTGATGCGATTTAAAGATGATGTCGATTTTTTATTTGATGACGCTACTCAACAAGTCGAGTTTCGATCTGCGTCGCGTGTCGGCTATTCAGACTTTGGCGTGAATCGAAAACGAATGGAAGATGTGAGCGAACGATACCGGAGGTTGATTCGATGAAGGACTATCAGTTGATTGTCATCGGTGGTGGTGCTGCCGGGATGACGGTGGCCGCAGGGGCTGCGAATTTAGGCGCGAAGGTCGCGCTTGTTGAAAAGAACAAACATTTAGGTGGTGACTGTCTGCATGTCGGATGTGTGCCATCGAAAGCGTTGATTGCTGCTTCAAAAGAAGCGAATGCGATGATGCGCGCGGCCCGAGTTCTCGGAACCGAGTTCAATGGACAAGAGCATTATCAAATGTCAAAAGCGCGTGTTGACAAAGCACGTGCCATTATTCAAGACCATGACGGAACAGAACGTTTTGAAAAGATTGGCGTCGACGTCTATATCGGAGAAGCCTCGTTCCAAAGTCCGCACGAATTAAAAGTAGGGAACGAGTTATTGATCGGGAAAAAATTTGTCATCTCGACGGGGTCGAAACCGACAGTTCCTCCGATTGATGGACTCGATCAAGTCCCATACTTAACGAACGAGACGGTCTTTGAAGAAGAGACGCTCCCGGAGAGCCTGATTGTCATCGGCGCCGGAACGGTCGGACTTGAATTGGCTCAGTCCTTTGTCCGACTCGGCTCACAAGTGACCGTGCTCGAGGCACAGGATGATTTCCTACCTAAAGAAGACGAGGACGTCGCCACCTATTTGAAATCTCAACTCGAGATGGCGATGCGCCTAAAAATCGGCGTAAAGGTCAATCGAGTCGATGAAGTCGATGGCCGCATTCGTGTCACGACAGAGGTGAACGGCGAAACGGTCGAATATGAAGCGGACAAACTGCTGATGGCGACAGGTCGCGTTCCCCGAATCGATGCGCTTCGTCTCGACCGGGCGAACGTTCAGGTGACGAAAGGGTATATCGATGTCTCGTCGTCATATCGGACGTCACAATCTCATATCTTTGCCATTGGCGATACGATCAAGACGCTCCCATTCACACATGCCGCTGGAGAAGAAGGGAAAGCGGTTGTCGCGAACGCGCTCTTTGGATTATGGAACAAGGTCGACTACAGCAAGCTCCCGTGGATCACATTCACAGACCCTGAGGTGTTCCATGTCGGGATGACAGAGAAAGAAGCGCGCGAGCGTTATGGCGACGACATTGAGACGTATGAAGCGAAACTGTCCGAAGTGGACCGCTTCATTGCTGAACGTCAAGAAGCAGGCTTTGTCAAAGTGATTACGAAGAAAAATGGAAAAATCATCGGAGCTCATGCAGTCGGTGAATCTGCGGGGGATTGGATGCAAATTGTCGTCTATGCGATGCAACGTGGCGACAAAATCGGGAAGCTGTCCCGTATGATTTACCCGTATCCGTCGCGAAGTGAGGCCGTGAAGAAAGTGACAGACCTTTACTGGCGGAAACGTTTGTTCGAAAGTCCGCTCACCGAACTTGCGAGACGCTACTTTAAATTAATGCAATAACACAAATCACCCACTCAAACGAGTGGGTGATTATTAGTTTGGTAAGGTGATGGTTTCAATCATCTTCGGTTCGCCTTCAGAAAGGTCGACGAGTGGTTTAATCAACACTTCAACGCGTCGGTTTTTAGAGCGACCTTCTTCTGTATCGTTCGTCGCGATCGGTTTAAACTCACCGTAACTTGCGAGTGTGAATTGGGCCGGGTTCAAGGCATCATTTGCCAAAAGACCACGCATGAACGCGGTCGCACGTGCCGAACTGAGTTCCCAGTTTGACGGGAAACGTGCCGTATTAATTGGAATGTTATCCGTATGACCGGAGACGACAATCTCTCGCTTGCCCGCCTTCTCTAAAATCTGACTGATGTTTTGTGCGACGGCACGAGCATTGGCATCGAGTGTCGCCTCTCCTAAGTTGAACAGGGCACGGTCTTGAATCGTCAAGACGAGACCGCTTGAATTGATCGTCGCTTTGATTTGGCTTTCGAGACCATTCTTTTTAATGTATTTGTTTACATCTTCTTTTAATTCATCAAGTTGAGCCAATTCATACGTTCGTGGGTTGGCGGTCGTATTGGTCTTGTCTGTACGTTCGATGTCACTGTTTGAGGCAGTCGAAGCTTGAAAGACGCTGACGCCTCCGGAGAACACCTGGTTGAAAGACTGTGACATTTTCTCAAGCTTTGTCTGGTCGATGTTACTCGATGCGAATAGTACGATGAAAAGCGCGAGCAACAGGGTCAACAAATCGGCGTAAGGAATCAGCCAGCCTTCGGGAATGTGTTCTTCATGATCATGCTTCTTTTTGCGCTTCATAGTCAGCTCGCTCCTTTGGAGACAAATACACAGACAGTTTATCTTCTAGCGTTTTTGGAGATTCACCACTTTGAATCGATAAAATCCCTTCAATCATCATTTCCTTGATGATGACTTCACTCTTCGAATACTGCTTCAATTTATTGGCAAACGGGAACCAAAGCACATATCCGGTGAAAATCCCGAATAGTGTCGCGACGAAGGCCGCTGAAATGGCATGTCCGAGCTTTTCGATATCGGATAAGTCTTTCAAGGCAGCAATCAATCCGATAACGGCTCCGAGTACCCCGAGTGTTGGGGCATATGTCCCGGCCTGTGTGAAAATATCGGCGTTTGCTTTATGGCGCTGTTCCATATTCTCGATGTCGCGTGACATGACTTCCGCGATATATTCGGAAGGTTGACCGTCGATGACCATCATCATGCCTTGGCGTAAAAATGGTTCTTCGACTTGTTCGAGTGCCGTTTCAAGGGAGAGGAGTCCCTCTTTTCGGGCTTGTGTCGACAAGTCGACGAATTGCGTGAGCAATCCAGACTTGCTTGGTAGTTCTTGTTTTTTGAACAAGATTTTAAATAGTTTTGGAACGTTCTGAAGTTGTTCCTTCGATACAGCGATACTGACGGCCGCGGCTGTACCGACGAAAATGATAACCATTGCGGCAGGGTTGATCAGCGGCGCAACACCTGCTCCTTTTAATAGCATTCCACCGACGAGGGTGAGGAACCCGAGTATGAGTCCGACTAACGTAACGACATCCATGTCTTTGTTTTCCACCTTTCCGAAATAAATCAGGACAAAAAAAGCGAGAGACGCCACTCGTCTCCCGCAACATGCGTTCCCGATGATTAAGCGCCGTTTTCATCAATCAACATTTGAATGCTGATATTTCGTTCTTCACGCTCTATATCGGTTAATACGTCGTATTTTTTTAACAATGCGTACAATTGATTCACGACTTCTTGCTCGAGTGACCAATTGAGTAACTCTTCTAGCTGAAAATAAAGGTGAGCGGGCATACATTGTGATTGACGCTCTAACCTTCGTGAGACATCCTCTATCGAATGATCTACCGTACTAGGGTCCACGGTTTCATTCAACCTCCTCAACATTCTTAAAGTCTATCTCCCATAATACCAAAAAATCGAAGAAAGCGTTAGAGATACATTTTCTTGTTGGCATTTAGAAAGGTGAAGAGTAACATGAGGCTTAGAATAATAGAAGTGAAGGAGATGTCGTGATGCGGCATAGACTGTCAGCGCGTGAGGTGCGCTTGAAGCGAATCGAGGTACTTTACCGAGCCGTATTTGAAAAACCTGCCCGTTTTATCGCGGGAGGATTTTTACTGGCGATTTTTATCGGGGGCACTCTTTTATATATGCCATTTGCGCAAGAAGAATCGGTTTCTTGGATTGATTGTTTATTTATCGCGACGTCTGCCGGAACGGTCACTGGACTGTCGACAGTCGACATCGGCTCCTCCTTCACCCTGTTTGGTGAATTGGTCATTGTCGCCCTCATTCAAATCGGGGGTCTCGGGTTTATGACGATCGCCTTGATGTTGCTCAGTGTATTAGGGAAGAAAATCGGATTAAAGCAGCGAATCTTGTTACAGGAATCACTGAATTTAGCGGGGCCGGGAGGAACGGTTCGTCTCGTACGGAACATCGTCTTCACGACGGTCATCGTGCAGTTCATCGGGATGTTGTTTTTGACGTTCGAGTTGTTCAGTACAGAGAACTATTCTTTTGGAAAGGCACTTTATTACGGTTTCTTCCATGCAGTGTCTGCCTTCAATAATGCTGGATTCGCATTATTCCCAGACAGTCTCATGTCATTTGAGCAGAACACAGCCATCATTGTGACCATCGCCATCATGATTATGATTGGAGGTCTTGGCTTCACGACGATTGCCGATACCACGGAAAAGAGAGGCTGGAAACGTCTCGCCCTCCATTCGAAAATCATGATTTTGTCACTCTTGGTCATCAATGGTGTCGCTTGGTTCGTCCTCATGATGTTTGAGTGGGTATCGAACGAAGGGGTATTGTACGGTCGATCCCTCGGTGAGGCGTTACACGTAACGTTCTTCCAAGCCGTGACGACACGGACGGCCGGCTTCAATTCCATTGATATCGCGACCATGGCACCAGCCTCAATCGGTTTGATATTGATTCTGATGTATATCGGGGCAGGGGCGGCTTCGACAGGGTCGGGGATCAAAGTGACGACGCTTGCCGTCATCTTTGCGGATATGTGGGCCTTCATCGCAGGGAAGAAAGAAACGGTCATCATGGAGCGGACGATTGATGCGTTTCAAATCAAAAAGGCGTACGTCGTAGCCATCTCAAGTTTCTTGTTCATTATGATAATCACGACACTCGTCATTTTATCGAATGGCCACATTCCGGCGACTGCCATTTTATTCGAAACGGTCTCGGCGTTTGGGACAGTAGGGTTGTCGCTCGGCATCACAGCGGAATTGAATGATGCAGGGAAGGGCTTGATCATGTTCATGATGCTTCTCGGACGTGTCGGGTCGTTGACCATTCTCTTTACCGTCGCACGTCAAGCCGACCGGAAAATTCGCTATCCGAAAGAGAAGATTTTGATTGGTTGAACGTGTGTTTTGGGCTGCATTCCTCATAGAGGGACTGCAGCCTTTTTAAGTGAACGTGGTCAGGAGGCGACATTTTTTGATGGCCTTCATCGTATGAAACGATTGGTATATAATGGGTTGGAAAAGGAATGATCGAGGAGGCTTTTGACTTGTTATCTTGGCTTGGTATGACAAAAGGGGAGAAGACAGGACGCCCCTTCTTCGGGGACGTGTCGAAACGAGCGGTAACGCTTGTGTTACTCTCCTCGTTGATGTTGATGTCTGGTGTGAAGTTGCTATTGGTTTACTTGATTCCGACTGCGTATTTGGAGGATGACATCATTGCGGTTCTTCCTAGTATCGTAGGGCTCCTTGTGGCATTGGTCTATATCCTCGTCCTCGAGCGTCTGCTTCACGATCAAGCGGTGTCTCGTAACGATGTGGATGAGATGTAAACACGTGTACGCTGTGATCGAACGTACACGTGTTCTTTTGGTTCCAATCATAGTTGAAGCCCTGACGAATCAGGGCTTTTTGTGTGCCATGAAATAATGGACAATCTCTGGGAGGTAATCCTGGAGGTCCGGACAAACGATGCCCGTTCCGTCGAGCGCCCGTATCGTTTGTGTCGTGTCATAGTGAACGGGATGTTTAAAGTACTCCAATAGTTCGTGAGGAACCTCGAGCCGTTTGGCACCATTCCAAGCAGTGAATGCCGCGTCGGCAACGGCATGAGGAACGGTCCCGCGAGGAGAGCGCTGAAACATCGTCTCATGCAACATACGATACACCTCGCGTGCGCCGTGTGGGAACGGATCCGTCAAATGGAATGTCCGCTTTAGACCGTTTGGAGAATGCGCTAAGAAAGCGGTCGCTTCTACTACATAATCGTACGGAACGAGGTTTACCTCAACGTTCGCCCGCCCGATGTAAGGGAGTGGGCGCATCTGTTGGAGTTGTGTCATCAATTGTAAGACGAAATAGACACCGTCGAACTTTTTCGTTTCGCCCGTGCGACTATGTCCGATTACGATGCCAGGACGAATGATGGTGATGGGCATGCCTCCCATTTCTCGCGAAACGAGTGCCTCTGCTTCATATTTAGTCGCTTCATAATGATTTTTGAACTGGACTCGGTGCCATAATTCATTTTCATAGACCGTTCCACGACGACGTCCGGCGATATAGGCGGTACTAAAGTACACGTAACGCTTCAATTGTTTCGAGCGTTTGGCGAACGCGGTCACATGCTTGGTCCCGAGGATGTTGACGCGATAGCCGACGTCATACGAAATACTCAAGTCATATGCGGCAGCGAGGTGGAAGACGTAATGGACATCTCGTTCAATGACAGACCGCATGATCGGGTCGAGAATCACTTCGGGTAACGTGATGTCTGCTTCGACAAGGACGAGCTGATGTGGCGCAAGCGACGTCGTTGACAGTAGCGTATCTCGTAGCTCTTCTGCATCACGTTGTTGATTCGGAAGATGCAAGGCATAGATGACTCCGATTTGATGCGGTAACGAAGCGAGGTGTTCAATTAATTTTCCTGCTAAAAAACCAGGGAATCCGGTAAAGGCATAATTGTTCATGACGTTTCCTCCGCTAAGTCTAATGTGAATGTAAAAGTCGACCCTTTCCCGACTGTCGATTCCACTTCGATGCTCCCACCATGTGATTCGATAATTTCTTTACAAATCGACAACCCGAGACCGGTTCCACCAATTTTACGTGTATCCGAATTATCGACCCGATAAAACTTAGTAAACAACTTTTCAAAGGCGTGCTCGGGAATCCCGATTCCAAAATCACGAATGGAGACATGAGCTTGATCGTTGTCTTTTCGGACCCGCACTTCGATTTCCTGTCCATTCGGAGAATATTTGATCGCATTTGAAATCAAATTGACGAGAACTTGCTCGATGCGATCTCGGTCGGCAACGAGATACAAGTCATCATCCGCATGATCGAAATGAATGGTATGATCACTCGTTTCGCGGAAGCGTTCAATCACTTCTAAGACAAGTTCATTCAAAGCGAAATGATCTTGTTTATATTCTTGGTGACCATCTTCCATGCGTTGGATGTCCAAAAAGTCGTTGAGTAGGACGGTCAATCGTTTCGCTTCCCGCGACATCGTCTTCAAGAAGCGCTCTCGTTTTTCAGGCGTCAAATCTCGAGCGAGCATCAATTCAATATATCCCGATAATGAAGAAAGAGGAGTTCTTAGTTCATGTGAGACCGTGCTCACCAGTTCATTTTTAATCTGGTCCATCCGCTCTTCCTCGGTTCGGTTACGAAACACAAACAAGAATCCACTATCCATACCGATTTGTCGTTTTGTATCCATCGTCGTTCCATACATCTCATAGTATTCTTCATCTCGGTCATTCGGCTGTGGGATGGAGAATCGCATCGACACTTCACGCGCCGTCCCGTCGAGAAGTTGATCCATCTTTCGTAGCATCTCGCTCCTGTCACGAGGACGAAACGTGGAGAGGAGCGGGATACGCTCTTGAATTTTGTTTGGAGCAATCCCAGGTAAGTCCATGAGTCGCCTTGCGTGGACGTTCATGAACAAGACACTCCCGTTCGATTCGGTCAAAACGAACGCTTCATTCGATGCTTGTAAGATTGACTGGATGATATCGCGCTGACGGGCGATGGCATTTTTTTCACGTTCGAGCATACGCTCTACTTTTTTACGGTCGCTGATATCACGCATGACCGCGACTCGTAACGTTTGCCCTTGATACGTCACTTCTTTCGGATACACTTCTAGTTCTAAGAACGTTCCATCTTGCCGACGACCAATCACTTCGTATGGCGTTTGAATGTGATTGCGAATGCGTCGCAACACATCGGCCCGGTACCCTTCCGCGATAAACTCGATAGTCTGGCGTCCCATCATTTGCTCTGCAGGGATTTTAAAGATGGATTCCGCTGCCTTGTTCGCATCGAGAATCATCCCATCTTCATGGAACAGAACGGCTTCGATGACCGATTCGGCAAACATGCGATAACGCTGTTCCTTATAACGGAGCTCACGTTTCAACTCAATCTCGGAACTCACATCAAATACGAAGAAAAAGAAGCCGATGAGTTGCTCTTGCTCATAAACGGGATGCATGAACAATTTGCCGATGAAATGTGTCCGATCTTTACATTGAAATTTCCATTCCCGGTCTCCTTTGTCGAGTGCGAGGCGTAACATTTGTTCGAACGATAGCAACCGTTCCGTCTCGTCTTGATAAGCAGAGCGCTTTTCACTTAATTCTCTCGATTCAAATAAAGCGAACGGTGTCATTTCGTAAAGCACTTCATGGGGCGCATAGCCAAACAGTTCCGTGGCCCCCTGATTGAAACGAGTAATCAACAGATTCGCATCCGTCATGATCATCGCCATGTCGAGTTCAGTATGCATCATCGCCTCAAAAGCGTTGTGTTGAATCGTCACGCGTGTATCATGGGGCAATGGCTCAATGGAGAGGATATATTGATTTTCCCACGGAATGGCGTGTACTCGCATCGTTGGCAGTTCATACATCCAAGGTAGTCCTTGTTCCATCCGACGAGACAATTCCATCGTAATCGGTGACTGATTGACCATATGGAAAAGGTTCGAACGTCTCTGTAGATTCTCAGGAAACTGCTCGAGAAACGGACGGTTTGCCTGAACGATTGTTCCATCTTTCTGTATTAACGCAACTCCGTAAGGTAATGCATGAAGTAACTCACTTTGGAGATTGGCATGATTCTCCATGAACAGTCATCCCTCCTTCGTGGTGTCAGACGAGCACATCTTCTATATCATTCGACAGATCCCCCTTTCATTTCCTGCCCTCAAAACGGTAAAGTGAGGGAGAGGAATTGGAAAGGAAAGATGAGCATGATTGGATTACTCATTGGGATCATCGGTGCCATATGTTTATGGTGGTTCGAGGCACCGCTTTGGAGCAGCGTACTGCTTCTCTTGCTTGGAATTGCATGGTTTATATGGAAAGTAAGGCTGTCGACCATCGACCGCATTGATCGGATGGATGGTCGGGAGTTTGAATTATTTTTAGAGGAAGTGTTCACCGCGCTTGGTTACACGGTCACGGTGACTCCAGCATCACGTGACTTTGGTGCTGACTTGTTATTGGAGACACCGGATGGATGGTCGATTGCCGTTCAAGCAAAGCGTTATGAAAAGACGGTCGGACTCGAAGCGGTTCAACAAATTGCAGCGGCCGTTCCCTATTATCAAGCACACGAAGGCTGGGTCGTGACGAACTCGAATTTCACGGACAGCGCATACGAATTGGCGGCGCCAAATCAAGTTCGTCTGATTGCAAGAATGGAGCTTGAAGAACTTTTAAAAGAAGCGGGATATAAGCGATGAGAATAGGCTTGTTCACAAGTTCGACAGAATCCAAATGATGTCGAAAAAAAAGGGTTGTCTTTTTCTTTAAACGATGCAATAATCATCTTCGTCATATGAAATATGTAGTAGTTGAAACGAGATAAAAACTACACAGAGAAACGATTGGGGTTTTCAGTAATACCCGACCGTACACATACAAACAATCACGGTTGGAACGTGCTAGGAGGAAAAAGCGGTGCGCAAATTAATTTATGTAAAAGGTTGCGTCTTTACACAAGGTGAGGCGACCATTTATGACGAGACAAATGATGCGATCGGATCTGTTCACCGCGACGCGGAAGGCAGTGTCCAAGTGCACAATTTGTCTGGACGACAGATCGCTCATGGGAAATACATCCCAAACTGCCAAAAATGGGTCGTGATGAACCATGATGGACAGGCGATTGGTCAATTGAAAGACAAGTTCTCGTTATTCGGGAAAAAGTGTGAGTACAACGTCTATGAACGCGGACTCTTCACGATTCAATATGATGTGGAACGTCACAAGTTTAGCGTTCGCGACAAAGCAGGTAAACTTGTCGCGGAACTACGGAAACAAGAAGACGATACGTTCTGCTTAACGAAAGAAGCCGATCAGTTATCGATGTTCGAACTCCTTTCCGTCTTAAAGACGTTAACGGTCAAATCACGGATGCCGCTCGCAGCATCTGTCTCATAACGATGACGAGCACCGGTCAAGAGACCGGTGTTTTTTGATACGAAAAAACCGTCTCATCAAATGAAACGGTTCAAATAGTGCTTGGCCTCGAGTTCGAGTGTCGTCACCCGATGTGCGTACAGACAAAGCTTCAAGACGTGAATGATATTTGGATGTTCATAGTTCATCTTTTCGAGCGAACGCTTCGCCCGTGTATCGAGAAGGTCGATCGGGCTTGTTGACTTCGCATACTCCGCGTAAAGTCGATAAAAATCAATCGGTTTGATGAAGTCGTCTTCGTCCCGGTCAGGGTTGTTGAAGATGAGCGCCAACAAGGAACTCGTCTCTTCGAGGGAAAAAAGGTGTTTCAAGTCATCAAGGAGATAAATGATTGCCGCTTGATGCAAGGAATACTTTTTACCGATTCGTGGGACACCGATGATTTTACGGACTTCACGCTTCGTCCAGTTTTGAATCGTCGTCGCGGAGAGATGCTCGCCGGTCAATGCGTTAGCGAGGGCGACGATTTGATTAATCGATAAGCCGTTCTTTTCAATATGAAACAAGTGGATTTTTCGAAGCTCTTTTGGGAAATGTTCACGCACGTCTTCAGGGAAGAGGGCGATGGCTCGCTCGATTTCTCCGACCTGCATAAAATGAAGGCAATCTGCCAAAGTTTGAATTGAAGTTGCGTCGCGCATACGGCCACCCTTTCTATCGCCAACAGCGTACGTTGGCTATACAGTCATTTGACCTCATTCTACCAAATGTTTGAAAAGTAAGCTAGGATGGGCACTGATTAAGGTATAATGACGGTATCATACACACTCTATATATGAAGGTGGTCAAGCAATGAATGAATGGATTCGTTCGATTCTTTCCATTGTAGTCGTCCTCGTGTTTCTCGTGGGTCTCGAGCAAGTCGGGAAACGTCTTGGATGGACGGATGAAACGATTCGAAAAAGTGTACATATCGCAGTCGGACATTGGTCGTTACTAGCAGTTTGGTTAATGGATTCATGGTACGTCGCGGCAGTCCCGCTCATCTTCTTCACATTTGCGAATGCGGTCCTTTTGTATAAAAGCCCGTCACCGGTGCATCAAACGGAGCGGAAATCATTCGGGACCGTATACTATCCGATTGCATTGCTCATTATTTTATACTTCTTCTTCGAGTCTGAGCCGATCGCGTTTTTAGCCGGGTCACTCGTCCTCGCCTGGGGGGACGGGATGGCAGCACTCATCGGGCGTAAATATGGGACGATCGTTTATGATTTATATGGCCAAAAGCGTTCTTTCCAAGGAAGCATCGCCATGTTTCTAAGCTCGTATGCTGTCTTATTTTTATTGTTTTTGTGGAATGATGTCGTCCTTTGGCAAGTGGTAACATATGGGTTTATCATTTCCATCATCGCTACGCTAACTGAAGCGATTTCATATCGAGATTGGGATAACTTTACAATTCCTATCATCGTTGCCATTGCGACATCGCTATTGCTATAAACTAATCATGAATTTGTAAGAAAAACGTTGCTTGTCACGTCCAATAATCATTTGTATACTGTGATTCGTACTGAAACCATTCAGTGACGTGCTCGGAACGAGTGAGATGGGACCGAGACACTGATTAAATAGAACATAAAGGATTGAGTGAACGCATGAGCTTTTTACAGCAACTCCAGATGATCATTCCGGCCGAGCGCGTCCTTCAAGACGAGCCGTTGTCGGCACACACGTATACAAAACTAGGCGGTAAGGCAGATTACTTCGTGGCTCCACACACGTACGAAGAAGTACAGGCCGTCTTACAACTGGCCCATCAAGAAGCGATGCCGTTTATGATTCTTGGCTTCGGTTCAAACTTGATCGTCCGCGATGGTGGCATCCGTGGAATCGTTTTGAACTTGAATGAACTCGACTCGATTCGTCGAGAAGGGAATCAAATGATTGCGCAGGCAGGAGCGGCGATTATCGACGTCTCACGTCAGGCATTAGCAGAGGGGTTATCCGGCCTCGAGTTCGCATGTGGGATCCCTGGGACGGTCGGTGGGGCCGTCTACATGAACGCTGGTGCATACGGCGGAGAGACGAAGGATGTCATCACATCTGCGACGGTGTTGACGCAGGATGGTCAAGTACTTCATTTATCTAAAGATGAACTCGATCTTGACTACCGAACGAGCCGTGTCTCGAAAGAGGGCTTGATCGTACTCGAGGCGACGTTCGAACTAGAACCGAAAAACTATGAATTGATCAAAGAAGTCATGGACGACTTGACGTATAAACGGGAATCGAAACAGCCGCTTGAATATCCTTCATGTGGAAGTGTGTTCAAACGTCCGCCTGGCTATTTTGCCGGCAAGTTGATTCAAGACTCAGGTCTGCAAGGGAAACGCATCGGAGGAGCGGAAGTCTCGCTCAAACATGCGGGCTTCATCGTCAATATTGATGAGGCGACGGCGACTGAGTACATTTCACTCATCCGTCACGTCCAGGCGACCGTTAAAGAGAAATTCGAAGTGGAATTAGAGCCGGAAGTGAAAATCATCGGGGAAGATATCGCCGTTGAGAACGCATAACGCATAATAATGAAGGAATCGGACGATGGCGTTCGATTCCTTCTTTTTGGTATAGAGAAAAGACGATGAGAACGGGCATCTCATCGTCTTAAGGGTTAAGCTTGTGTTTGTTTCGAGACTGCCTCATGGGCAGGAACGAACGGATATTCCAAATCCCGCGCGACCGCTTCATACGTGACCGTTCCGTTGATGACGTTTAGGCCTTTGAGAAGCGCCTCGTTTTCAAGAAGTGCTGGGAATACGCCTTTTTGTGCACACTCGATGATATATGGCATCGTCGCGTTTGTCAGACCCATTGTCGATGTGCGTGGCACGGCACCTGGCATGTTAGCGACAGCGTAGTGTTGCACGCCATAGCGCTCATACGTTGGCGCATCATGCGTCGTGATATGGTCGATCGTCTCACAAATTCCACCTTGGTCGATGGCGACGTCGACGATGACCGAACCAGGCGACATGCGCTGTACCATTTCTTCCGTGACGAGTTTCGGTGCTTTTGCTCCTGGGATGAGCACGGCACCAATCACAAGGTCACTCTCAGCCACTTGTTTCGCAATGTTGTATTTATTTGAGATCAACGTATTGATTGTGTTTCCGAACAAGTCGTCGATTTGACGAAGACGAGCCGGGCTAATGTCCATCAACGTCACGCTCGCCCCAAGACCAATTGCGATTCGAGCTGCATTCGTTCCGACGACACCACCTCCGATGACCGTGACGTTCGCACGAGGCACACCTGGGAGACCAGACATTAAGATTCCCTTTCCACCATGTGGTTTTTCGAGGATTTGGGCTCCGATTTGCGCAGCCATACGTCCCGCCACTTCACTCATCGGTGTGAGGAGTGGTAACGTGCGGTCCACTTCTACCGTCTCGTAGGCGATCGCTGTAATCCTTGAATCGACGAGCGCTTTCGTTAATTCCGGCTCCGCCGCAAGGTGTAGATAAGTGAAGAGCGTCAAGTCAGGACGGAAGTATTGATACTCAGACGGTTGTGGTTCTTTTACTTTGAGAGCGAGTTCAACGCCTTCCCAAACTTCTTTCGCCGTTTCAAGAATCGTCGCACCAGCATCAATATATTCCATATTCGTGAAGCCGCTACCGAGTCCGGCATTCGTTTCGACGAATACATCATGACCAAGCTCCGTTAACATAAATGCACCCATCGGTGTTAAGGCCACCCGATTTTCATTGTTTTTAATCTCTTTCAATACCCCGATTTTCATGGAACATTCCCCTTTCATTCCGTTGACACAAATTGTTCACACCCCTAGTATAGACCCATTCGAAAACGCTGTCTTTATCATGGATTCTAAAAACGAAGACGCTCACTTTGTGAAAAATCACAAAGCAAACGTCTAGTCTTCTAATCGATATTGACCAGCCTTAATGGCTAAATAAATCATGGACCGTTCGGGTAAGGAAACTTGCGTGATATTCGTCAACTCTTCGATGCGGCGAATCCGATACAGAACGGTATTCGGATGGATATGAAGATGGGCGGCGACTCGTTTGACGTTCCCATCAAAATAAAAATACCACTCGAGTGTCTTCACGAGTTCGGTCTGATGGGATGAGTCATAATGTTGCAACCGTTCGACGGTCGGATGGGTTTCAAGTCGGAGCCCGATACGCCGAGCGAGTTCCGGGACGAGTTGATAAATGCCGATCTGCTCAAATGCACGGGAAGTCGAGAGTTCGAGCGGGAACTTGCGACGCAGCGTGGTCACCCGTCGCGCTTCTTCCGCTGCGGCATATAACATGTCACTTTCGAAAAAACGTCGACTGATGCCAAGGTGTGGTTCGGATTCGCTGAACTTGTCTTGAAGCAATTGTTCGAATCGTTCCGCCCAGGCAATGAGTGCGGTCTCTTCATCGGAGAGTTCAGACTTCATATAGTGCCAGACGAGTAGCTGCTGACCGTCGATGGCATGTAAAACGACTTCAATGGCCTCTTGCGTCGCGAGCACATAGTGAAGGCGTTCCGCAAGTTGAGGGGTGATCGGTTGAGCGCATTCGATGACCGTCAACCGACTGGCGACAGCAATCGGGGCAAGCTCGTTCAACCGTTCACGATTGGCATCCGTGAGAGTCGGGGAAGCGAGTACATCTAATAAGAAGCGCTCGAGCTCGGCGCTGATTCGCCGCTCATGCATCGCAATGGTCATCAGTAATTTTTTGGCGATGGTTGCCCCTTCTTGCAGGATAGCTAGTTCTTGAGTGCTGAACGGATTCGTCCGAGCCAAGCTCCAAATATAGCCGAGTACTTCATCATGTTGTTTGATGACGATGGCTGCGCGTTCTCCGAGACCGACGGCGAGACGGGCCGGGATGACGACGGGTTCATCTTGGTCGATGACTTCTTGTAAAATGCCACTCTCCCATAGATCTTCGATGACGGCTTCTGGGACACGACGCCCGATGATGGTCGCAATCCTGGCCGGGTCGGTCGAATCGGGGTGGGTGCTATAGGCGAGCAATTGGTGGTGGCGGTTCTCGATCGTGATTGGTGCTCGAATCGCTTGTCCGATGGCTTCGGCGAGTGTATCGAGTGACTCGTAAGATTTCTGCAAAAAAGGCATGTCGATTCCTCCTCTCTCTTGAGTATAACTTCTTCTTTGTGAAACTTCACAAAAAGAATCAAGAATGCGAGAAATAACATACCTTGTTCCATTACATTGGGAAAAACAATCCGACGACGAGACCGAGTAGCGCTCCGACGATAACCTGGAACGGCGTATGGCCGACAAGCTCATTCAAGAGCGGGGTCTCATGTTTGATTCCTTTGAAATAATCGTTCAAGAGCCGTGCTTGGAAACCGACCGCCTGCCGAACTCCGGTCGCATCATACATGACGATGGTGGCAAAGACGACAGCGAGAGCGAATAGACTTGAGTCAATGCCTTCCATTCGCCCGATTGCCGTAGCGAGTGCGACGACGGTGGACGAGTGCGAACTTGGCATGCCGCCTGAAGCGAACATGATTTCAATTTCAAAATCTCTTGTTTTAATGAGTTCAGTTACGAGCTTGGCCGCTTGGGCGATAAACCAAGCGAGAATCGCGGCGAGTAAAGGTTCGTTAAACATACGTGCATTCACTTCCTGTCTGACATAGTATCTTCAATATACCCGAAAGAGGAGCAAGCTAGACGTTAAGATTTCGTCAAAAAAAGATGTCTTGGACACGTTCTCCAAGACATCTTCTGGTCGATTTTTGTTACCCGACTACTCCTTCAGTTTCCTGAAGTTTCTCTGCAATGTTATCGATGATATAACGGTTGCGTGGGTGTTCTTGACACTCCTTCGAGCATGAACGCATTTGTTTTGGTTCACACTCTTCACAACAGAAATGCTGTACATTGCACTCCGGGTTAGCACAATTAACGTAACGAACCGTCTCGGTCCCACAGTGCATACAGTGTGAGACGACAGATGGGTTCACGGAGTTAACCGGGACGTTGATGCGCTCGTCAAAGACGTAGAGCTCGCCTTCCCAGTCCTCTCCTTTTGTCGCTTCATCCTTACCATACATCGCGACGCCACCTTTAAGGTGGAAGATGTTGTCGTGACCAAGGTCACGCATATATGCTGTAAATTTCTCGCAACGGACGCCACCGGTACAGTACGTGAGAAGTGTTTTCCCTTCGTAGAGGTCCTTGTTCTCTTCGAGCCATTCCGGCATGTAACGTGAAGCCTCTACATCGATTTTGATCGCATTTTTAAAGTGACCAAGTTCGTACTCGTAGTTGTTACGAACGTCGAGGATGACGACATCATCACGATTCATCATCTCTTTCCATTCTGCTGGTTCAAGGTATGCACCGTGTTGTTTCGGTACATCAAACTCGCCATCAAAGCGCCACGTCACGAGCTCTTTCTTGTGACGGACAAAAATTTTCTTGAAGGCATGCTCTTCGACTTCATCGATTTTGAACTCGATATCGCTGAAGAGAGGGTTTGCTTTCAAGTCATTCATGTACTGCTCGGTTTGCTCCCAAGTACCAGAGCACGTCCCGTTGATTCCTTCGGAGGAAATCAAGATGCGTCCTTTGATGCCGAGGTCCTTACAATACTTCAAATGTTCTTGCGTGAGTGTTTCTGGGTCTTCGATGTTGACGTACTTATAGTACAACAAGACCCGCATTGGTTTTGTTTCCATGTTGTGTTGCTCCCCTGTGTTCAGTTTTTTGCAGGAAAACGAACGTTGGGTTGTGTCGTTCGACGAATAGACTTGCCTGCAACCACAAGTCCATTATTATATGATAAATATCACGACGAATTTTCGCAAATGGTTTTTAATTTTTTTTGACGAATGCAGGGAGATGCGTCTTGAAAATTGAATTCGGGTAATAGAGTAGTAACGAAAGTTGAAGGTGGAACGACTATGCTAAATTCTCTCCAACAGTACATTATCCAATTGATCGAATGGCTTCAAAGTTTGCCTGGTGGTCCATGGGCCGGTCTAGGTGCACCGTTTTTAGAAGCGATTTTTCCATTTTTACCACTCGTTTTAATCATCTCTGCGAATGCGGCGACATACGGCTTTCTGTTAGGGGTCCTCTTATCCTGGATTGGGAACCTTCTTGGAACGATCGTCGTCTTTGCAGCCGTCCGTTATGTGTTCCGCAAACCGATGACACGCTGGCTCGAGAAACATAAGGCGGCGGTCTATTGGTTAGAACGCATCAATCATATGAGTCCGATCTCACTCGGATTCTTATATTCTCTTCCATTCATCCCGGTCAGTTTGATCACGTATTTATTGGCGCTCATTCAGATGCCGCTCCGTACGTTCATCATGGCGGCAGGATTCGGGAAACTGCTCGTCGTCGTGATTTTTTCTGTCATTGGGGACCAGTGGGAAGAATTTATCCAAAGCCCGTTTCGCTTATCCATGCTCGGTCTGCTCCTCATCGTATTATGGGCCATCAGTCGAGGACTTGAAGAAGTGCTCAAACGACGGGCGTTCAAGAAACGAAACGAGCAGTTGAAACAAGAAATGATAACCAAACGACAAACACCCCTTTGAACAAGGGGTGTTTTCACTTATGACTGTTTTTTGAAACGCGGGAAATTGAATGCGATGGCGATTCCTCCACAAATAAAGAGGAGGAACGGATAAAACATGAACGGGACGAGGTCCGGCGAAGCGGTCTTCGTCAACTCTGCGGCGATGAGAAGTTGTGCTCCATATGGGAGAATTCCTTGTACACCACATGAGAAGATATCGAGTACGCTCGCTGATTTCTTCCGTTCGATGTCATACTCGTCCGCGATGTTCGCTGCAAGTGGACCGGCTACGAGAATGGAAATCGTATTGTTCGCCGTCGCTACGTTTGTCGCACTGACAAGTCCAGCGATGCTCCATTCGGCACCGGCACGTTTTTGAATACGAGATGTCAACGCGTCACGTAAATACGTGAGTCCGCCGTTGTGTGAGATGAGACCGACGAGTCCACCCATGAGTAATGTCAGGAATGAAATTTCGGCCATGCCAATCATCCCGTCCGCAATAGCTGTCACAAACGCCGTGACGGATAGGCTTCCATCTAGGAGACCGATGATGCCGGTGAGCGTGATGCCGCCTAACAGAACCAAAATGACGTTCAGTCCTGTCAATGCGAGTCCGATGACGGCAAGATACGGAATCAGTTTGTACCATTCGAATGCGGCGACATCGACCGTTGACTCCCCATTTGACAAGACGGCGAGTAAAACCGTCGTGATGATGGCAGCAGGTAGCACGATCCAGAAGTTCGTGCGGAATTTATCACGCATGTTCGTTCGTTGCGTCCGGACGGCAGCGATCGTCGTGTCCGAGATGAACGAGAGATTGTCCCCGAACATCGCCCCTCCGACAACGGCTGCGGCAGCGATGGCGACATTGACGCCACTCTCTTCATGGATACCGAGGGCGATCGGTGCAAGTGCCGCAATTGTACCCGTCGACGTTCCCATCGCCATTGAAATGAAAGCGGCGATGACGAAGAGTCCACTCAAGAGAAGCGAGGGCGGTAATAAAGTCAAGGCAGCGTTGACCGTCGCGTCGATGGCACCGATGGCTTCCGCTACCGTTGAAAAGGCGCCAGCCAGTAAGAAAATGAAAATCATGATGATGATGCCCGGATTGCCGGCTCCTTGCGCGATGCGCTCGACGGTTTGGGTGGCACTTCCTTTTGTCATGAATGCCGCAACCATCAAGGCGATGATGGCTGCGACGAGTACCGGAAACTTATAAAAGTCTCCGTAATAGACACCCGCCCCGATGAAGAAGAGTAAGAAGACGAGTAACGGCAAGAGTGCCCATTTGTTTGCTGTTGGTTGTTCCAAAATAATCACCTCACTAAAAATAAAAAGGACCCTTTCTTAAGAAAAAGGTCCTTCGTGCGAAATACCCTTTTCATCTTTCGAGCAATACGCCCGCTGGATTTGGCACAGGTTCCCCGCTGCCGAGACTTCACAGGGCCAGTCCCTCCGTCTCTCTCGATAAAAAGTGAATCTATCCAATTAGTAAACACGTTCCCTAACGTACCTGTTTCAAATCTGCTTGTCAACTTAAAAACTCCCCAATTCGATGTGAGAAAGGGGAGTTTACGTCGTTAAATTGTTGAAGTGCGCCACGCGGTTACGTCCCGCATATTTCCCACCGACATATAGCGCACGGTCCGCGTTTCGAATCGTATCGTCTAAGCGCTTATTTCCAAACGCATCGATTGTATCGACCCCGATGGACGCGGTCACAGAAACCTCGTGATGATCGACAAGGAACGGTTTCGCTTCGATTTGCTGGCGAATTCTTTCTGCAATGTCAACGGCTTGAGACATGTCACAATGATTGAGAAGCAAGATAAACTCTTCCCCACCATAACGGGCGGCAAAGTCATCAGCGCGAAGGGCTTGCCGGATACGTCGACCAAATTCCTGCAACACTTGGTCACCGACTTGATGGCCATACGTATCATTGATTTTTTTAAAGAAATCGATGTCGAGCATGGCGACCGAGATCGGATACATCGAGATGTCGGATATTTGTTGAATCCCGTATTCGTAGAAGGCGCGGGCATTGGCGAGGAGAGTCAAACTATCCGTCCGGCTCTCGGTATACAGACGATCTCGTTCATGACAACGGCTGATGGTCCGATTGAACGATTTGAGCAACTTGATGATTTCATGTTGGATAATCTTCGGATATCCATATACGCGTTCACCCGTCATCACGATCCATGTGCGAATTCCCTCAATCTCTTCCGAACGAATCGAGACGAAGCTGTGGTAGTCGTCATGAAAAGCGTCAGACAATGAGGCATCCCACTCAAATCGCATCTCGTAGTCAAGGACCGGCTCGACAGGTTGACTGATATCCAGTAGCGCAAATACGACGGGGCGATCAATCGGTTGACGCGTCTTCAAGTCGAAGTAGAGTGTGCGATCAAACAGTTTGAACTCGATATATCCTTCATCGTAATGGTTCAATTGTTCACACTGACTTAAAAAGACTTCAATGGCTTGTGCTTCGCTCTGTGATAAAGAGACGGCTTCTTTCGCTTCGTCGTACTGTTCAATCAGAGATTTATACGCATCCTGTCGTCCCTTTTGAATGAGAAGTCGTTTGATGAAGAAGGTCAACGCTGCCGCGATGCTACTGACGACAAGTAAATTCGTCTCTCGGAAGAACGCTGCCGCTAAGATGAAGATCAAACTGACGACATATGTGTAGAAAGCGATTTTCATGAAGTCGCTCAATGCGATATCGACGCGGAACCACCATCTCACCTGATATTTTTGAAATACGGTATTTAACAAGATAGCAAAGAATAACCCGGCAAGCGGTACAAACGATTCTTGCGAATAAAAATCAAGGCCGGTTACCCCACCGAGGGCGAGATAGACGGTAGCGGGAATGACAATTTCTAAGTATGCCGTAATGGCGTTCCACGGATAGGTGAAGCGAAAACGGCGTATGGCGACTTTTGGTCTCAAATTGGCGAATTGAAAGACGAATAATCCAATCTGGTTGACGATGAGTGCGGTTTCAAATCCAAAGAATAGAAAAAGAATTAATACGATACTCTCAGAGAATGTGAAGTACACACCTTTGACTTCGATTGAATCGAGTTGAAAGATGATGACGAGTAATGAGATTAAAATAAAGGACAACGGATCAATGGTCGGGGCGTGCAGCACATCCAATGTAAATAATCCGATGGTGAAGCAGAACAAAACACTCCATATGCTCCAACCGAGCACGGACATCTTGCGAAAGTGGTTCATGTGTTCCCTCCTAGCATGGGACATTTCAAGATATAATAGTAAAGATTCGTCATGATTTCTTGCGAGTCCTGCCTTTCTTTTATCATGCTTGAATTCTAGCATTGAGTATACAGGGAATATCCTCTATAATGAAGTTGCTTTTCAACCGCATAGACGAAAGTCGATGAAAAAGAGAGTAACGATGGTTTAGTCAACAAAGCGACCTGGGGATTGGTGAGAGCCTGGGCTGACAAACGTCGCGAAACGCACTTTTGAGATGCTATCCGAAACGAGAGTAGGCATAGCCGGAGGGAACCGTTATCACCATAAAGCGGTCTGCATCATGCAGGCAAGAAGAGTGGTACCGCGGGAATTCCCGTCTCTTTGCATCTATGCAAAGGGCGTTTTTTTTATGAGTTGTTATTGAAGAAGGAGGACATACAGATGAGTTATGAACGCAAGTATGCAGAAGCACTATCCCGTGTCATCGGTGAAGAACTCACGATTGACCAAATTGAAGCATTGATTGAGAAGCCAAAACACGAGGCGCACGGTGATCTCGCGTTCCCGTGTTTCCAATTGGCGAAAGCTTACCGAAAAGCACCTGTCATGATTGCGACAGATATCGCAAATGAATTGAACGATGCATTGTTCACGAAAGTGGAGGCGGCGGGACCTTACGTCAACGTCTTCTTGAGCCGTGATGTCGTATCAAAAGAAATCATCAACACCGTGCTTGAGGAAAAATCGGAATATGCGACACACGAAGCACGCAATGAAACGATTGTGACGGACTTCTCGTCACCAAACATTGCGAAGCCGTTCTCGATGGGTCACTTGCGTTCGACGGTGATTGGGAATGCAATCAACCAAATCGCACGTAAAAACGGATATGACGTCGTCGGCGTCAACCACCTTGGAGACTGGGGCACTCAGTTTGGGAAATTGATGGTCGCCTACAAGAAGTGGGGCGATGAGGAAGCGGTACGCGCCAACCCGATCGCAGAACTTTTAAAATTATACGTCCATTTCCACGAAGAGGCGAAGACACAACCAGAACTCGAAGACGAAGGTCGTGCTTGGTTCAAAAAGCTTGAAGATGGTGATGTGGAAGCGACAGAGCTTTGGCAGTGGTTCCGTGACGAGTCGCTTAAAGAGTTCCAAAAAGTATATGACCTCCTCGGTGTGAAATTCGAAAGCTTCAACGGGGAAGCGTTCTATAACGATAAAATGGCACGCGTCGTCGAGATGCTCGAAGCGAAAAATCTCTTAGTCGAAAGTGAGGGCGCGATGGTCGTCTCGCTCGAGGAAGAGAACTTGCCACCTTGCTTGATCAAGAAGAAAGATGGCGCGACATTGTACGCGACACGCGACTTGGCAGCAGCGATCTATCGTTACGAGACGTACAACTTCGTACAAGCGAACTATGTCGTCGGTGGCGAACAGGCGCTACATTTCAAACAACTCTTCTCGGTCCTTCGTAAGCTTGGATATGACTTTGTTGATGGCATGCATCACGTGCCGTTCGGCTTGATCTTGCAAGAAGGGAAAAAGATGTCGACACGTAAAGGACGCATCGTTCTTCTTGAAGAAGTGTTGAAAGAAGCAATCGAAAAAGCACAAGCGAACATCGAACAGAAGAACCCGGATCTTGCGAACGCAGAAGACGTCGCACGCATGGTCGGTGTCGGCGCGGTCGTCTTCCACGATTTGAAAAACGAACGCATCAACAACATCGAGTTCGATCTCGACAGCATGCTCAAGTTCGAAGGAGAGACAGGGCCTTACGTTCAATACACGAATGCTCGTGCGAACTCACTCCTTCGTAAAGGAAACTATGACGGCTCACCATTCACTGGTGCAGACGATGACTATTCATGGGGTGTCGTCACGATGCTCAATGCGTTCCCACACGTCATCACGCGTGCACATGAACGCCGCGAACCATCCATCATCAGCCGCTATGTACTCGACCTCGCGCAAGCGTTCAACAAGTACTACGGTCACGTCCGCGTCCTAGAGGAAGATGCGAGCAAACAATCGCGTCTCGCTCTCGTCAAGGCAGTGACGCTCGTATTGACAGAAGGGCTCCGTTTACTCGGTGTCGAAGCGCCGGAAGAAATGTAAGACAGACGAAAGGACCTCAAAAAATTGAGGCCCAGCTTGTTGACTAACATAAATCATATCGCTCGCCTTTCCGGCGCCCACGCTTTCCGCAGGCAATCCCGGAGCCGCATCGCGACCTAGGTCGCTGCTGGGTCTCCGTCGGATTGCTTTCCTGTCGGAGTCGGGACGCCGTCGGGCGAGCAACGCAAACGGTCGTCATCTGACGGCCGTTTGTCTTTTTCTAAGGCCTCGATGGCCGAAAAAATCATCAAAAGAAGGAATCCGACATGTAACGCTTCAATCCTGAAAACGACATGAAGCGAACCAGACGGAATCGAGAAGGTTCAACGCGCCAATCTGGCTTCAGTCACTGTACAAAGCATAAAAAGTTGCCTAACCTGTTGATTGGAAAGGACCGTCTCATAATACGTCTTCAATTTCTTGGGGCAGAACGCCCCAAGAAATCGAAACCCACAAAAAAAGATGGACCAGATTGCAAGATGCAATCTGGTTCATCAACAGCCTGGACCTCAAAAATTGAGGTCCTTTTTGTATTCACGCTTTCATCCGCGTCACCGTCCGGGCTTCCGTATCATAGAGACACCATTCCCGATCGAATATGACAGCACCGACGTTGATGACATATCGTTTTTTCTTCAAATGGAACGGTGTCCCGATTTCCCACGGCAAGGATTTTCCTTTTCGGTAAATCCCGGGGATGTGACTATGTCCGATGAAGACGAGTGGATATTTCCCTTTCTCGACAACCGGTTCCCAGTCTTCGTTCCATTTGACTTGATGCCCATGTAAAAAGCGGGCTTCCTCGAGAGTCGTCTGTTCCGGCAATAAGGAAATCCGTGTTTTCACGGGATGGTCGATGACGAGCACCTCGTCGATTCGCTCTTCCTGATTACCACGTAGACTCGGAAATGTGAGTAGCGCTTCGTAATTCGGATCATACGTCACGACGTCTTCCACATGATGAAAGCGTTCGTGACGTCGTTTTTTCCCGATGTGGCATTCATATAGATCCCCGAGACAGAGAATGTGCTCGGTTTCTCGCCGGACATCATCGAGAACGGCCTTCAAATCATCAAACGAACCGTGTGGGTCACTGATGATGGCGAGTTTCATCGGAAGTTCGTAAATTGGGCATCGACGGACAACTCGAGTTCACGTACGAGTTGCATGACGGCTTGAAGATCGTCACGCGACTTACCTGTCACGCGAATTTGGTCGTCCTGGATTTGCGATTTGACTTTTAGTTTTGATTCCTTGATGGCGTTGTTGATTTTCTTCGCGTCGTCTTTGTCGATGCCGCTTTTCAATTTCACACGTTGGCGAACCGTGCCGCCGAGTGCGTTCTCTACTTTTTGATAGTCGAGGTTTTTCGTCGGGACACCGCGTTTGATCAATTTCGTGATCAAGACGTCTTTTAATTGCTCGAGTTTGTAGTCGTCATCCGAGATGAGGACGAGGTCGCCATTGTCGAGCGACATCTCACTCTTTGAGCCTTTGAAGTCGTAACGGTTCAAAATTTCCTTTTCTGCGATTTGGATTGCGTTCTTCACTTCTTCAAGATTCATTTCTGACACGATATCGAAAGAATTGTCTTTTGCCATGTTTCATCCATCCTTTGTGTGGTTTTGTTATAATGATAGCAGATTTGAAGCAGTGAAGGAGTGAAGAGATGGAACGTACAATGGATCAACACACACATGCAGACTTAGATCACGTTGCCTATCACGGGAAAGACCTAGGGGTGACGTTCAAAGGGGAACAGATTCGACTACGAGTTTGGTCTCCGGTAGCGGAACAGATGTCGGTCAAGTTATATCGAACAGCCCGTGCCCGTAAGTTTGAACGACTCGAGCTCGAGCCGGCTGAGAAGGGGACGTGGGTGATCGAACTCGACCGTGCCTTATTCGAAGGTCAATTTTATGTATTTGAAGCGCTGATTGATGGGAAGAAAGTGGAGTCGCTCGATCCGTATGCGAAAGTCGTCGGAGTGAATGGGAAGCGTGGATGTCTACTTGACCCGGCATCCTTGAACCCGGACCATTGGATCAAAGAACGTCCGCTATTCAATTCTTCACAAGAGGCGGTCATCTATGAGGCGCACGTCCGCGATTTGACGAGTCACCCAGAGAGTGGGGCGACGCACCGTGGGAAGTTCTTAGGGATGACCGAGACGGGTACGACGACCACGAGCGGTTACCCGACAGGACTCGATTACATCACCTCGCTCGGAATCACACATCTTCAATTGATGCCGTTCTTTGACTACGGCTCGGTGAATGAGTCACGTGAAGGGGAAGACAACTATAACTGGGGCTACGATCCGGTTCATTACTTTGCGGTTGAAGGTTCTTACGCCTCGTCGGCAGATGATCCGGCGTCGCGAATTGTCGAATTGAAGGCAATGATTCAAGCGCTCCACGATCGGGGCATCCGGGTCATCATGGACGTCGTCTTCAATCATACGTACGATGCGTTGACGACACCGCTCGGTCAATTCGTCCCGGATTATTACTATCGCTTAAATGAAGACGGGACACTCGCGGATGGTTCGGCATGTGGGAATGACACGGCCTCTGAGCGTACGATGATGCGTAAGCTCATGGTCGAGTGTGTCACGTACTGGGCGAAAGAATTCATGATTGACGGGTTCCGTTTTGATTTGATGGGACTCCATGACGTCAAAACGATGAATCAGATTCGGAAAGCGCTCGATCGAGTCGACCCATCGATTCTTGTCATCGGGGAAGGCTGGGACTTGGATACGCCGCTCCCGGTTCGTGAAAAAGCGAATCAACATAATGCGCATAAGATGCCACGCATCGCCCAATTCAATGATGGGATTCGAGACGGTGTCCGCGGAGACGTCTTTATCGAAGACTTACCGGGCTGGGTGAGCGGCAACACGGACATGACAGCAGACGTGAAACGTGGGATTGCTGGTGGCATCACGAGCCAAAGTTTCGCTGATGAGCCGAACCAGGTCGTCAACTATGTGGAATGTCATGATAATTTGACGCTTTGGGACAAGTTGTCCGTGACGAATCCGGAAGATGATGAGACGACACGTCGCCGTCGCCACCGTTTGGCGACATCGATTGTGCTCCTGAGTCAAGGGATTCCATTCCTTCACAGTGGACAGGAGTTCTTCCGGACAAAAGACGGGGATGAGAACAGCTTCAATTCAGGCGAAGTCGTCAACCGTGTGGACTGGAACCGGGCGGAGCAAGAAGCGCCAAGTGTGGAATATGTGAAAGGTCTCTTGCGTCTGCGTAAGCAGTATCCGCTCTTCCGACTCGAAAACACGGAACAGATTCGCAAACACTTGCGTTTCTTTGATGAAGCAGAGGGTGTGATTGCCTTTGAATTGAGCCGTCATGTGGAAGGATATGTAGAACGACATATCGTCTACCACAACGCACTCGAGGAGGCGGTTGAGGTCAAACTTCCATCTGGCAAGTTCGAGGTAAACGTGGAGGACCATACCGTTAATCTGACGGCACCACGTCAAGTCGAGGACCGTCATATGACGGTCGCTCCACTCTCTACACTAGTCGTAACCGAACGTCGCCCAGATTACAGCAAGTACGCTGTGGCCGGTGGTGCAGCACTCGCCGTAATCGGTGGTCTCTGGTATGTATCGAGAAAGCGCAAACGCAAAGAGCAGTAACCAAAAAGGAGACGTTAATCCGTCTCCTTTGGTGTGTCTTCCTCTGTTTGAGATGCCTCGAGTTGCATCATTTTTTGAACGAGGATGTGTTTTGGCATATGCATCAGTTCCTCGAGGGGGACGTTTAATTTTTTTGCGAGTTCAACTGCGGTCTCTGGTGATAGTTGTAATGGACGCATGGAAGGTCTCCTTTCTAAACGATATGTCTTTACCGTCAGTATACAGGAAAATCGAAAATGTGTTGAATGAACACATTCAAAATCGAATTTCGCTTCGGTGGTTGCTAAGCTGAAATTAGGAAGTGATCAAATGTACGAACAAACAGCAGACTTTCAATTTCATCAAACGATCGAATGGTTAGAACGTGTAGGTGAAGGTTGGATGTTGTACTTGGCGCAAACCGGATTTATGTTCTTTGACGAGTCGTCTCAAATTCGCTGGGAGATCGACTGGAAATGGACACCGTGCGCCCTATATGTGGAGCCGAATGCAAGACGTGCCGTTGCATGGTTCCAGGAAAAAGGACTTTACGGAGTCATTGATTTACAACAAGGACAGATGGAGGCGCATGCGATCCCTCAACGATTCAACGGAGACTGGTTTAGCAATTTGCACTATTGGCAAGGCGATGACATCTTCTTATATTCAGCCGAATCGGATGTCGTAGCCTTGAACCTCCATGATCATACGTTTCGATATAGCCGCTATGAAGAAGTCCCTGTCTTTGGGAACATCATCGAGCTAGCGTATCAAGGGACGTATGATTTTGAACGGTTCACACCTGAAACGTGTGTGACATTGTTCGATGAACGAACTCATCATTTTTTAGTTGAAAATGTGAAGACGAACGAAACCTGGCGCATTCCATACGAAGGAAACCGCGACACGGTCATTCTCGATCAAGTGGGAGAAACGACGGCGATCACATCGACAGAGTCGTTCCAACTGTTTCATCGAGAGGAAGAATTATTTTGCTCAAGCGTGTGTGCAGACAACCAATTATTGAAGGTAATGCTGTTAGATGAACGAGGGGATCGACTCGTCGTCTTGTCCGCACCACCACGATTTTGCCATAGCTGGCTTCAAGTCTTTGAACGACAAGAGTCCTGAACCGAACCTAGGTTCAGGAATTTTTTGTGAAGTGATGATGAATGAATCGAGAAACGGGAAGTAGATGGATAGACAGGGAGGAGTGACATCAATGGAATGGTTAGGTAGGCAGTTGGTTCGTTTTCGGTATGGCGTATTACTCATATGGGCGATTTTACTCGCGGGTTCAGTTTATTTCGGGCTACAGCTCCCGGGTGAGTTGAGAGGAAACGGATTTGCCATTCAAGACGGACGTTTCCAACAGGTAGAAGATACGTTAAATGAACGATTTGATCGAGCAGGTGCTTCAATGATCGTCTTATTTGAAGGAGGAAATCTGGAGGCGGTCATGGACGAACAACAAGACCGCTTTGATGCGACTCCTTCAATTGACGGCGTGATTACCCCGGCGGAGAATCCGGACGCGCGTTCAGGGGATGTGTCCTATTTCGTGCTGGAATTCGAAGATTATGATGCGGCGGAATCCTCAATCGATGCCGTCCGAGACGCGCTCATCGTTGATACGGATACCGAAGTCCGCTTGACGGGAGAACCGGTCTTTGCGGATGACTTAAACGAAGCTTCGAAAAATGACTTGATTCGAGCGGAGTTGATTGGGATTCCGGTCGCGCTTCTCGTGTTGTTGCTCGTTTTCGGCACGCCGCTCGCCGCGCTCATGCCGTTACTTGTCGGGTTGATTACCTTTATTGTCGCAGCGGGATCTCTATTCTTTTTTGCACAAAACATGGAATTATCTATCTTTGTTCTCAATGCCGTCGCCATGATTGCGATTGCGCTTGGGATTGATTTTTCACTGTTACTCGTCAACCGTTACCGTGAAGAGTTGATGCGCGGGCAATCGAGAGAAGAGGCGATTGTCCGGACGGTAGCGACGGCGGGACGCTCGATTCTCTTTTCAGGTCTATGTGTCTTTGTCGGGTTGGCCGGTCTACTCTTTATTCAGGTGGATGTCTTCCAAGCGGTCGCGCTCGGTGCGCTCATTGCCGTCGCGGGGGCCGTGCTATCTGCACTGACTCTGTTGCCATCATCACTTTACTTAGTCGGTGACGCCTTAAATAAAGGACGAATCATCAAGACAGATGAGACGAAATCTGAAAAGCGCTGGCAAAAGCTTGCTCGCTTCGTGATGAGACGTCCGGTGACGATGACGCTCATTGCTTTGTTGATTCTACTCCCGAGTCTTTGGTTCGTGCGCGACCTAGAGTTGAACATTCCGGACGCCGATGCGCTCCCGACTTCCTATGAATCACGAGCGGCGCTCGAACGGTGGGACGATGTGTTTGGGGATAACTCGACCGATGCGGTCCTTTTATTCGAAGCGAACGATTTGACCGATCCGATGATTTTAGAGGAATTGACGAGTCTCACAGATGAGTTAAACGAGGTCGATATTGTCGATAATGTCTCGACTTTCTTAACGACATCCGGATTGACGCCTGAGACGTTTACGCAACTCGCCGAAGCGGCGCCAGAACAACTCGCCCCACTTGAGCGACTTGTGACCCTTGATGGGAATACAGATTTGGCGCTCGTGAATGTCAGCTTCGATGTACCTCCGAGTGACAAAGAAGCGCAAGCATTCGTACGCGATTGGCGAGACAAAGGGTTTGAAGTCGGCGGACCGGCAGCCTTCAATGAAGAGATTTATGATGAGATTTATGACAGCATTCCCTATGCGGTCATCACCGTCATCTTGGCAACCTTCTTCATCCTCATGTGGGCGTTCCGATCCATCTTGATTCCAATCAAGGCGATTCTCATGAACGTGCTTGGTCTTGGGGCGACGTTCGGTTTACTCGTCATCATTTTTGAATCAGGTTATGTGTACGATGCAGAAACAATCAGTATTTTGACACCGGTGTTCATCTTCTCACTCGTCTTTGGATTGTCGATGGACTATGAGGTATTTCTTGTTTCGCGAATCGAGGAATATTACCGCGAGACAGGCGACAATGACTATGCGACGGAGATGGGGCTTGCGAAGACGAGTAAAATCATCACTTCAGCCGCCATCATTATGATCGTCGTGACGGGTGCGTTCGCCTTCACGGGTGTGAGCCCGATCAAACAGCTCGGCGTGGGGATTGCGCTCGCCATCTTCATTGATGCGACCATCATCCGGATCCTGCTCGTTCCGTCTCTCATGAAACTGTTCGGGGATTGGAACTGGTGGTGGTTCGGAAAGAAAGATTTACCGAAACGTAACATGCACTAAAGGTAAAATTCATGAACTGAATCAAAATGTGTGGTAAACTACGTACAAGATTACGCGCAATTTGAGAAAGGAAGGTCTTTATGGATACCGAGAGGACATGGCCTCTGTTCCAACTTCCGGACTTCTAGCGTTGACTGATTACAACCACGTGTATCAATCAACAAACGGAAGATCGGAGATGGAACAGATGGAACCGCAGCTACGACTGAGGATCCTCCTCTCCGTCAAGAACGGGGAGGACAATCGGAATGAAACGAGTTGCTACCATAGTGCTCGGAACGCTGATCATGGCGTTCGGTTATTATTATTTGAATGAACAGTTTGGTTTGGCGGAAGGCGGGTTCGTCGGTTTATCGCTACTCGGTCGTTATTTATTTGATATCGACCCGGCGATTTCGATGATCGTGCTCGACATCCCATTTTTTATCGTCGCTTTATGGTGGAAAGGATGGCGTTTTGTCGGGCAAGCGGTACTAGCCGCTTCATCCTTGTCGCTCAGTTATGCGATGTGGGACCGTCTCGACTTGCTCACGTTTGAGATTCAAGTATGGCCAGCGACGTTGTTCGCTGCCATCGCGAGTGGGATTGTGACCGGATATGGTCTCGGTCTTGTCTTGAAGTCAGGCGGGGCGACCGGAGGCGATGATTTATTCGCCTTAGGTCTATCGAAATGGACAGGCGTGTCGGTCGGTACGATTCTCATCACGTTTGATGTCATCGTCTTGGCGATCTCGCTCATCTATTTACCATTGTCGAATGCACTGTATACGCTCGTCGCGGTCTCGATCGCAGGTCGGGTCGTCACGAAGATGTTGGCGGACGACGTGGTTGAACATACCAAGCCGGCGGTCATCAAACCCAAACTTTCACCAAAAAACGATCTCGCCTGAGATCGTTTTTTGTTTTGTAAAATTTATCACAGTTTTATAGCCGTCTTTCTTCTACACTGAACGTAGAAGGAGGGAGTCACATGAAATGGATGATTCCAAAACAACACGGCGCTTGGTCGATGCTCATCTTACCGTTCTTACTCGGCGGCATTGTCGGCGGCTGGACACTCGCGCACATCCCGTTCGCCATCGCCTGGCTGTTCGTCTATATGGGCACATTTTTCTTGTTCCAATTCATCAAGCAACGGAAAAAATCGCAGCAGATGTTGCGCACGGTCATCACGTATTTGACGATTGCCACCGTCGCCGCCATCCCGGTGTTTCTGTCCGAATGGCGTCTCGTCTGGTTCGTCCTCGCGATGATTCCGTTTGGTTTGGTGAACGCCTATTTCGCCAAAATCAAGGACGAGCGCAACGTCTGGAATGACGTCAGCGCCGTCACCTCATTTTGCATCGGTGGGATGGCGAGCTATTACCTAGGCGCGCGTACGCTCGACGCGACGATGGTGTGGGTATTCGTCTTGCCGTACCTCTATTTCCTCGGGAGTATCTTTTTCGTCAAGACGATGATTCGAGAGAAGAAGAGTGTGTCGTATCGCAATCTGTCTTGGGGATATCACGGCTTGCTCGTCGCCGTTTTCATCGTCCTTGGGTATCCGTTACTCGCGCTCGCTTACGCACCAAGCCTAATCCGAGCGGTTGTCTTCTACGGTAAAAAGATCCCTATCATGAAGATCGGGATCGTCGAAATTGCCAATTCGGTGTTCGTGCTCGGGTGTCTCAGCTGGTATTTATTTTCTTAAGAAGGGGGAACCCTTCTTTTTTTAGTCGCTTGAAGCGGTGCTCGAGATGATGGCCACGGTTGCGGCAGCCGTCGCAGCTTGTTGCATGGCGAGCAAATGCGCGAACGTGCCGTGCAACAGTAAATCGCTCGCGTCTTCCTTGATGTTGTTTGCCGCGACGAGTTGCAAGGCGACGGTCAACGCGTGTGTGTGGAACCAGCGATGTTTTTCCTTCTCCGCGTTCGTGATGTCAATCAGGTCGCGTTCGTCATTGTCGTTCGGGACCGCGACGATGGCCAACAGGGCGAGCGGTGGCAGATGTTCATTTTTGACGGCGATGGATTGTTTTTTTAGCCAGTTGTGCCAATCCAAGAAGCGGGTGACGACCTCATCTGGTGATAACTCACTAAAGGCGAATAAGTGCGAGACGAGTTGGAGTTCGTTCGAGCGGGGGAGCTGTGCTTTCAACGCTTCATAATACGTCTCAATCCGTTGACTCAACGCATCGTGGTCATCGAACGCTTGAACGAGAACGAGGGCGGACAACAGGTCTTCTTCACTCGTCAGCCAAGGATGATTTCGTTTGAACGTCTGATAGAGTGCGCTCGCCTCGTCGAGTCGGCGTTCGGGCTCATCAACGTTAATCAGTTGGCTCGCGATAAAGGGCCGTAACATACTGAAGCGGAAGTGCTTTCGGTCGAGCAACGTGTCGAGCCGGAGTACCTCGTCGATGGCCGGTTCGATGTCTTCATACTTGGCGTCGAGAAACGACAGCCAGACGAAATTATTGCTGCCGCGAAATTTTGAGAACATGCCGGTCTTTTGTTTCAGAACCGCTTGAGCGTGTTCGAACCGTTTCGAATCGAACGGGGCATCGTGCATGGCGTAGTTGATTGCCATCAAACGTCGGAAATCGTCAGTGAACCATTTTGTCGCCCCCCTGATTCCTTCGAGTGCTTCGAGGTAATGGGTGTAACGTGTCATCATCAGCAATTCCTCCTTTTTCTCCTTATACGAGTCCGCTCGAAAGAATGATTCAAAAACAGCCGCCCTGGATTCGTCCGGGGCGGCTGTTTGTTATTGGACTTGCGTATACAACTTCTGCATGTACTCGTTCACTTCGTCGGCCGCTTGGAACATCATGAATGAGTGTTGCAAGATGATCTCTGGTGAGAAACCGAGGTCGAGGTCGAGTGTCGAGGCGAGTGTGACATCGCGATCGCTGTCGAGTACACAACGGAAGTATTTGAACTCCTGGTTGAACTCGTTCAAGGCATTAAGAATCGGTAAATCTTCTACGTAATCTGGGACGTGCGTGACGGTAGCAGCATACAACTCAGCATCTGTCGTCTTTTTGTTAAAAGCGATAATCATAACGGGCTGAGCCCCGGATTTTGTTGTTTCACGCGTCAAGAACGTGACGTGCGTTTCAGTGTCGCTCTCTTTGAACGTCATGTTGCGTTCAGCGGCGAGCGCTCTAAATGATTCTACTTTTTCTTCGAAGTTCACAAGGAAATCCCCCTTAGTAAGTCGTTACTCTAACTTTCTCCCATTTGGACAGGGAAAGCAAGGGGAACTAGCGTTTCATCAACATTTTAATGGCTTCTTCCACCGTTTCGGACGTATCTTCGCCATCTGCTTGAGCGGTGATGATACATTGTTCCAAGTTCTTAGCCACAATGATCGTCGAAGCGCGATCGAGTGCGGAACGTGCGGCACTTAATTGCGTCACGACATCGCGACATTCTTTTCCTTCCTCCATCATCCGGATGATGGCACGAATTTGTCCTTCCACTCGTTTCATGCGATTCAATACTTTTGCATCGTATACATACGGTTCCATATCATTCACCTCTATAGGAAAAATTGTTCAGTTACCCAACTATTTATTGTGTAGGCTCATCTTAATACATGGGGGAGTATGTGTCGAGCATCAACTATCCAAATGGATGATGTTGAAAAATTCGACATTTCGACAAACTTATTTCTTGCAATTAAATACCCGAGGGGGTATATTAATGGCGTGGAAGCGAAATGTTCAAAAAATCACAAATTTGTTGAACGCCAGCAACCAAGCCGAATGGTATAAATCGAATTGAAAAAAGAAAGGTAGATCAACGATGAAAGCATCCGCTTTAAAACGTCAAATGGACTTTGAAGTGCCTGTAAATATCGTCGACGTCCGAGAACGTGACGAGTTTCAAGAAGCACATATTGAAGGCGCGAAAAACTATCCGTTATCCGAAATGACAGAGTGGATCGACACGCTCGATCCAGCTGAAGAATATGTCGTTCTTTGCCGCTCAGGTGCGCGTAGCACGCAAGCGACTTGGCAAATGGAGGCGAAAGGCTATAAAGTGGTCAATATAGAAGATGGCTTGATGAGTTGGCCAGGAGAAGTCGTCAGAGGAGGAAATGGACAATGAGTAAAAAAATCGTAATCGTCGGTGGGGTAGCAGGTGGTGCATCTGCAGCAGCGCGTCTTCGTCGATTAAATGAAGAAGACCATATCGTTATGTTCGACCGTGGAGAGTACATCTCGTTCGCGAACTGTGGTCTTCCATACTATATCGGAGATGTCATCCAAGACCGTCAAAAACTCCTCGTTCAAACCGTTGAAGGGATGAACAAGCGTTTCCAACTCGATATCCGCAATTTGACGGAAGTCATTAAAATTAACCGTGAAGAGAAAACAGTGACGGTGAAACACGTTCACACAGGCGAAACGTATGACGAGTCATACGACGTTCTCATCCTGTCACCGGGAGCGAAACAGATTCGTCCAAACATCCCTGGAATCGATGAGGCAGAAGCTATTTTCACGCTTCGCAACATTCCGGACACAGATAAAATCCGTGGCTACGTTGATGACAAGGCGCCGAAGCATGCGACCGTGATTGGTGGAGGCTTTATCGGGATTGAGATGGCAGAAAATTTACGTGAGCGTGGCGTTGAAGTGACTCTCGTCGAGATGGCAGATCAAGTCATGACACCACTCGACCGTGAGATGGTGGCGCCAATCCATGAACACATGCGCTTGCATGGCGTCGAGCTTCAATTGTCAGATGGCGTTTCTTCATTCTCTGAAAAAGGGAAGAAGGTGCATTTGACGAGCGGTCGTGTCATCGATACAGATATGGTCATCATGTCGATTGGGGTTACACCGGAATCGACGATTGCGCGTGAAGCCGGCCTTGAAACAGGCACGCGCGGTGCAATCCGAGTAAACGAAAAAATGATGACATCTGACCCGTCGATTTATGCGATCGGGGATGCGGTCGAAGTACTCGACTACGTTTTCAAAGAACCAACTGTTGTGCCACTCGCATGGCCAGCGAACCGTCAAGGCCGTCTCGTTGCGGATATCATTAACGGTCGTGACGTGAAATACAATGGAACGATGGGAACGGGAATCGCCAAAGTGTTTGATATGACGGTCGCATCGACAGGATGGAATGAAAAACGGTTGAAGGCGGCTGGTAAGACGTATGAAGCCGTCCACGTGCACCCCGGTTCACATGCCGGCTATTATCCAGGATCGACGCCGGTGTCACTCAAACTCTTGTTCCATCCGACAACGGGTGAGATCTACGGTGCGCAAGGCGTTGGGATCAATGGAGTCGACAAACGCATCGACGTCATTGCGACGGCGATGAAGGGCGGTTTGACAGTCCTCGATCTACCTGACCTTGAGCTCAGTTACGCACCACCGTTCAGCTCGGCGAAAGATCCGGTCAATATGATCGGGTATGTCGCGTCGAACGTCGTCCACGGTGACAATGAAGTCGTGCATTGGGATGAAATCGATGAGCTCGTGGAAAATGGAGCGACGTTATTAGACGTTCGAGATGAATCCGAGCATGAACTCGGAAAGATTCCAGGGTCGATCAATGTACCACTCAACTCATTACGAGAAAACTTGGACAACTACGACCGGAGTGAAACGATTTACGTGACGTGCCAAGTCGGTCTTCGTGGCTATCTCGCATCACGCATCTTACGTCAAAACGGCTTTAAGGTGAAAAACTTGAGCGGTGGCTACAAGACGTGGTCGCAAATCAAGCGTGATTTCGAGGCGCTTGAAGAAGCGAACACATCAAATGAAACAGCGGCTACCGTTGTAGAAGAGGAGCCAACACAAATGACAAATGCACCAATCGGGGAAGCGGTCATGTTAGACACATGTGGTCTACAATGCCCGGGACCTATTTTAGAAGTAAATAAGAAAGTCGCAGAACTCGGGGAAGGCGAAACGCTCCGTGTTCTCGCAAGTGACCCAGGATTTTTCGCAGATATTGAAGCATGGGCGAAGAAGACAGGAAACAAACTCGTCTCGAAACAATTCGTTAACGGACGCGTTGAAGCCATCCTTCAAAAAGGACAAGGTCCGGCTGCACCACAAGCAGGCGCACCAGCAGGAGACGGTGCATCAATGGTCGTCTTCAGCGGAGACCTCGACCGCGCACTCGCATCCCTCATCATTGCGCAAGGTGCTGCCGCGATGGGGAAAGAAGTGACGATGTTCTTCACATTCTGGGGACTCAATGTCATCCGCAAACCGGACGCGCCGGAAGTGAAAAAGCAAGGTCTTGAGAAAATGTTCGGCATGATGATGCCAGGGCATGCCGGCGAACTTCCACTTTCGAACATGAACTTCGGTGGTGTCGGTCAAAAAATGATGAAGAAAGTCATGAGCGATAAGAACGTTCCTTCTGTCGAAGAAATGATCAAGTCGGCGCAAGAAGCGGGCGTGAAAATGGTAGCTTGCACGATGTCAATGGATGTCATGGGTATCAAAGAAGAAGAGTTGATTGATGGGGTCGATCTTGGTGGTGTGGCAGCGTATCTCGGCGCAGCAGAAGGCGGTAACCTAAACCTCTTTATCTAAACGGAATAGAAAACGAGTCGGATTGCGATGCGCTCCCCGGCTCGTTTTTTGCTTTTAGAAAGAGTCGAGGTGATATTGAAAAACGAATTAATATTGCAATTTTCGTATAATTTACCTATAATTCAATTCATGTTAAGAAAGTTGACATGACTTTTTCTATTGAGATTTTTAGAGTGATGGAGGATTAGTATGGAGAAATTGGTAGAGAAACTCGTTTCGCAAGCGAACGATTTGTTGTGGTCGCAAGTGCTCATCGTTGTACTTGTCGCGTTAGGTCTTTATTTTACAGTTCGTATGGGCTTCGTTCAGTTCCGCATGATTCCTGAAATGTTCCGCCTCTTGTTCAAAGAGGGCACAGCACGTGAAAAAGGCCAAGTGTCTTCGTTCCAAGCTTTCGCAATCGGAACGGCAGCTCGTGTAGGGACGGGTAACATTGCCGGTGTGGCGACAGCGATTGCGCTAGGTGGCCCAGGAGCAGTTTTCTGGATGTGGCTCATTGCGTTGATTGGGGCAGCATCTGCATTCGTCGAAAGTACGTTGGCACAAGTGTACAAGATTCGTGATGGACGCACATGGCGTGGGGGACCTGCCTACTATATGGAGCGTGCGCTCGGCCAACGTTGGCTAGGTGTCTTGTTCGCGATTTTAATCACGTTCTCATTCGGATTCGCGTTCAACTCGGTACAGTCGAATACGATCTCACTCTCTGTGAGTAACCAGTTCGGCATCAGCACAACAGTCGTTGGGGTTGTCCTCGCGATTGTGACGGCCATTGTCGTCTTCGGTGGGATCCAATCGATCGCACTCTTGTCGAGTATCATCGTACCGGTCATGGCAGGTGGCTACATCTTACTCGCGATTTGGATTATGGTGACGAACGTTTCCCTTCTACCAGACGTCTTCAGCCTCATCTTCTCAGAAGGAGTCCTCGGAATTGAGCAACTCTTCGGAGGGGCGATTGGCGCCATGGTACTTCAAGGGATTCGTCGAGGTCTCTTCTCGAACGAAGCGGGTATGGGTTCTGCACCGAACGCCGCTGCGACAGCGGAAGTATCGCACCCTGTCAAACAAGGATTGATTCAATCGTTTAGCGTATTTGTCGATACATTGCTCGTTTGTACATCGACAGCGATGATCATCTTGATTTCAGGCGTAGCCGGTTCAGAGTCGTTTGCGGGTGTCGAATTGACGCAAGCCGCGTTGACAGTAGAAATCGGATCAGTCGCTACATCGTTCTTGACGATTGCAATTTTCCTATTTGCGTTCAGTTCGATTCTTGGAAACTATTACTACGGTGAGACGAATATCCAGTTCATCTCGGATAAGAAAATCTATGTCACGCTCTATCGCATCGGTGTTGTCGGCATGGTCTTGTTTGGTGCGGTCCGCTCTGCCGGCCTTGTTTGGTCGATTGCTGACGTGTTCATGGGTCTCATGGCACTCGTGAACTTGTATGCCATCTTCCGCTTGGCGAAAGTGGCTCGCGCCGTTCTCGATGACTACTTGGCACAGCGACGCGAAGGAGAAGATCCAGTTTTCTATGTCGACTCGGTTGAAAATCTTCCTGGTCGTGAATACATCGAAGCTTGGGAAAGCGAAACAGAGGAACAACAAACAGGAACAAGTCGTTCTTGATATAAGGAACCGTCTACGAATTCAAGTAGGCGGTTTTTTTACATATATAAGACGGGTAATGTCATAAAAAGGGGGCGTTCATGTATGGAGACGACGCATTATGTACGTGTTTCCCCAGAAGTTTGGGTGTCATTTAATCAGGATCCGGAGATGATTTTAGACTGGTTGATTCATATGCATGAGCAATATCGGGATCGGGACGATACGCTGACGCTTCCGAATGTGGAACCGTTTCAACGCGTACTTAGTCAAATCGAGGTATATATCGACGGGGCCGACACGTATAACATGGAAATGGCGCTCGTCGGCGAAGAGTTGATTGTCAATGAGGCGCAGGCGGTCGTGGTCGGTATCTTGACCCCGCAGTTACTTCATATCGTCAAAGATACGTTGCATGCGTTCGGGCGAGATGATGTGAAAGACATGGCATTCGTTGCAAAAGATGAATTCGAGATGATTTGGGAAGATTGGACCCGGTTGCAACAGTTTTGTGAGATCGCTTCGTCCCAGGAAGAATTCGTCTTGATTTATTATGAATGAAAGTGAATTCCCATGGTATACTGTTAATAAATGGTATAAAGGGGATTTGCTCATGGATGTGTTCGGCGCTCTCATCTGGCTCGGGCTACTCATCAATCCGTTTCTTGCGTATCAAACGGGGTTCAAGTCGCTTTATCGCATCACACTCATCTCATTCATCGTATTCTTCATGACATGGGGGTATGCTGTCACGGTCGGGGTGGTATCTGTCTCATTTGACACGGCTTGGAACGTCCTTCTCATCGCGTATGTCGGTCTTTTAGTATTGAATAGTTATTTGGTCAGCAAACGATTCGTTCCACAGATGACATGGGTTCGTTTTGGTGCAATCGCACTGATTGGCGTTGGTGTCAGTCAAGCGTGGTTAGGACTGAGTACAGGAGAGTGGACACGATCATTCTTCATGGACGGGGACTTCTGGATGATGAGCGTCATCGTATCGCTACTGCTCCTGCTTCTTGTCACGATGAAGATGTTAGACCGACGAATAGAAGTATAAAAAAATCCCGAAACGAGTTGATTCGTTTCGGGATTTTGATTATTTCAACGCTGTCTCAAGTGCCTTGACGTTTTCACGCATCAAGTCGAAGTAGCTCTTGTCCATCTGTTCTTTCGTGACCGATTCCAAGTTATAGATCGTCACGCTCTCTGCGCCGATCTCTTGTTTCACGACTTCGGCCACTTTTGGTGTGACCGTGTCTTCGAATGCGATATAGTTCAAGTCGTGGAGACGGGCTTCCTCGATGATCCGTTTGAGAGCTTGTTGTGACGGCTCTTCAGACGGTGTAAGTCCGGCAATCGGCAACTGATCGAAACCATAGCGTTCAGCCAAATAGCCGTATGCGGCATGCGTTACAAGTAACTCGGATTTCGAACCGTTCTCGACCGCTGCCTTCAATTCCGCATCGAGGGCGTTCGCTTCGTCTTTGAAGGTGCTTAATCGTTCTGCGAACTCATCCTTATAGTCGGGTGCTTCCTCACTGAATGCGGCTTCGACCGCTTCTGCCATCGATACAGCATTCGTTGGATCGAGCCAAACGTGAGGGTCATACTTTCCGTGGTCATACTCATCTTCCGAATGTGATGCTTCTTCGTTAGCATGCTCGTCCTCAGAATGCCCTTCGTCTTCAGCATGTCCTTCTTCTTCATGGACATGGACGGTATCCGCCGCATCGAGTAACTTCACGTTCTCGGCTGTTTTGACGAAGGCGACGTTCTGACCATCTAAACTCTTCTCCATAGACTCGACGTAAGGTTCAAGGTCATGACCAATCGTCAAAAAGAGGTCGGCTTCTGCGATTTGTGTCATTTGCTTTGAAGTTGGCTCATACGTATGCGGATCAGCCCCAGGTGGAATGACCATCTCCACGTTGACGCGGTCGCCACCGATTTCTTCGGCTAATGATTTTAATGCAAACGTTGAAGCGAAGACGGTCAGTTGACCATCTGTCGATTCAGATGCGTTGTCTCCTTCGGTATTTCCACACGCACCGAGTAAAAGCGTACCGGCTGCGACTGCGCCTAACCAAGTTTTCTTCATCTTCCATCTTCCACCTTTCAAGTTATCTGAATATTAAATCGTAACTGTTACGTTTTATGACCGCGAGTAATATTATAGTGTGAGCTTCGGAGCACGTCAAGTCCGACTTCTGATGGATAGATTTTTGAAAAAAGCGGGAATATGATTAAAAAAAGGAACGAGGAGTGGATTGTATGAGAAAGGAGACTGCCTGGTTTGTCGGGGGTGCGGCGATTGCTGCGGCGACGGCAGCCGGGGCTAGCGTGTGGAGTCAGTACGGGTCCCTTGTCAGATGGCAAGAACCCAAGTTGCCGATTCAACCGACAACACGCCGGCGCCACACGTACACGTATAAAATTGTTCACGATCGTCCGCTCCAATTTGATTTGTATCTCCCCCCTGGGGAGGGACCGTTCCCGGTGGCGGTATATGCTCATGGGGGAGCGTTCGTCAGAGGGAATCGGAGTATGGTGACACTGTTTCATCCGTTGCTCGACCACTTTTTGGGGAAAGGGATCGCGGTCGTCAGCATCGATTACCGTCTATTTGAAGACGGGGTGTACTTCCCTGACAATATTTTTGATGTTTCTGATGCCCTGTGCTATTTGAAACAACATGAATCGCTTTTGACGCTAGATACAAGTCAACTACTCGTTTGGGGGGACTCAGCAGGCGCCGCGCTCATGCTTGCGGCTGCGCTCGATCGTCATCGACAATTTGCGGGCGATTTGGGAGACGACCTCCCGACCATCAAAGGGGTCATCGCCTTGTATCCACCGACAAACTTTTTATTGTTCAAATTTATCCAGACGTGGCTCGCTCACTTAAAGTTCTATGAAGGAAGCCGTGAGGAATGGCGTGAGTTGATGGTAAAATGCTCCCCGGTCTCCCATCTATATGCCGATGCCCCGCCGATTTTACTGCTACACGGGAAGAAAGATCCGATTGTCCCGTTCGGCCAAGCGCTTCACTTCGTCGAACATGCGAGTGACGTCGGCGCGAACGTTCAACTCATCTCCTTTCCGAATGGTACCCACTCGCTGGCGAGCTTCCTTCAATCGGATAATCCAATCAAAGAAGAGCAACTCATGGCCAGAATCAATCGTTTTATTGAAGAATGCCTCGGATGACGTTGCGATTTTTAGGGAAGATGGTACGATGGGGGATGATTGAAAGAGTAAGGAGTGGAAGTAGTGACAGAGTTATGTTTAGTCAGACACGGCCAGACCGATTGGAACCGTTTAGAAATTATTCAAGGGCGTGAAGATAATCCGTTGAATGCACTCGGACGTCAACAGGCAGAGGAGAGTGCAGCTTTTTTGAGTCAAGAGAAGTGGGACGTCATCGTCTCGAGTCCCTTGTCACGTGCGGTTCACACCGCACAAGCCATTGCGACAGCCTGTGGCATCGAACATAAAGCGATTCTGCTAGATGAGCGTTTCATTGAACGTGAATTCGGAGCGGCATCCGGGCAGCCCGTGAAAGGGATTTACGAGGCGGTTCAAGCGGATGACCAGAATCAGATTCCGGGTCTCGAAACGGAAGACGAGATGCGTACACGGGTCTTAGAAGGAATGAATCATTTGGTGGATACGTATTCTGGCAAACGCATCATTGTCGTCTGCCATTCTCATGCAATCAAAGCGGCGCTTTCTGCCATCGATGGGGCATATACGTTCCGTCACGCCATGCGAAACGCCTGCTCGAACTATATCACCCATCAACAAGGTCAGTTTGAAGTGAAGGCGGTCAACGTGGCTGACCATATCACCGATCCGACCATTATGAAATGAGGAGAATGTCATGACGACCTTACTATGGGTATTCATTATCGCATCATTTGTGGTCGCTTTTGCAGGACTCATCTATCCAGTCATCCCGAGTGTCTTGTTCTTGTTCATCGGATACATGATTTATGGATTCGGTTTTTCGTTTGAACCATTGACCTGGACATTCTGGGTATGGCAATCGGTCTTCCTCGTCTTCTTGTTCGGCGTCGACTATGTCGTCACCCGGGCTACAGTGGATAAGCGAGGCGGTTCGGAGCGAGCGAAATGGGGTGCGACAATCGGTTTGATTGCGGGACCGTTTATTTTCCCGCTCGTCGGGGTTTTGATTTTCCCGTTCATCTTCGCTTTCTTGGCGGAGTTGACACTTGGGAAGACGACACGTGAAGCGTGGAGCATCGGCGTCGGCACCGTTCTCGCCTTTCTCGGCAGCACGCTCTTAAAAGTGATCGGGATGACGATGATGATCATCCTATTCTTTATCTACGTGTGAGGCGGAGATGTTTCTCCGTCTTTTTAGTTTGAAAGGTGAATGGTTTTGGGGAAAGAAAAACAGGTCATCCGATTATTCAAATGACCCGGTTTTGACCAATTGATTGAAAGCGGAGCGACTGAACGATTGTTGCATTTCGACTTTTTTCTCGAAGAAGGCGGGCTTTAAATTCGAGGTGGCGACGCCATCTTGGATCAACGAATCGAGTACTTGCTTCGTCGCGTCTTGTTTCGGCATCAACATGAGTCCTTCAGCGACGAACGTATGATGGTCGTTCAAGGCCCTCTCGCTCGTGAACGTCAGTGCGAGCGCAGCCGGGGCGTTCGTTGGCGACGTGATGACGGCTTCAGCGAGGATGAGGATGCGTTTGTTTAAGTAATGATGGAGCGTGACAGCCGACTCGGTCGGCACGAGCATTTCGAGGAGCCATTCTGAATCGTGCTCCTTCGAGATGATTAACCCATCGAGTAAATCGATCGGTAAATTCAGTTCATTGCCGTATTCGTCTTGGACGAGTCGGACTTGGACGAGGCGAAACGTTTTCATGGGATCGTTCCTTTCCGCGTTTTCTTTAGACCATCTTAACACAGTCTGAGGAATAGAATGTGTTAAGATAACGGGGAAGAAACAGAAAAATAGAGAGTGAGGGAGGCATCAAGATGAGTTGGGTTGTTGGCGTAATCGGGTATGTGACGATTCTCGCAATCGTCTATTATGGTGTCCTTTTCTTCAAAGTGAAACGGGAGCGGAGTCGGGCCGGCTATCGGATTTTTCTCTTGCTTGCCGGATTGTTTTTAGTCAGTGGGAGCGATTATATCATTGCGTTGTTCCAAGGAGACACCGAAGCGACGTTTTGGCAACGGACCGTCTATTTTGTCTTGATATTGCTCTCTTTGTCGATTGCGCTTTACTTTCGGAGAAAAGAAGATCAAAGCCAAGCAGGCGAGATGACGATGGTATAAAAAAACGGCTGTGGGTATGCACCCACAGCCGTTTTTTTATTTTGGTACCCGCGTTTTGCGAATCATATCGAGTTTTAAATCCCATAGTGGCTTGCTGAATGTCACCGAATACACTTCCGGTAAACGGAGACGCTTGTACTCTTCCCACAATCCGTTCATCTGCTCGTGATGATATGCACGAATCTCACTTGTGCTTGGAAGGTCGTATACGCGTTTCCCATCAAGGAAGATTGGTTGCAACAAGCGTTTCACGTTGAAGTTACGTGTCTTGATCTTGAAGGCCGGGTCACGGACGTCAATCAAGTCGATCTCGGTGTACGATTCGACCGGTTCATCGGCGAGGGCGATATAGTCGCCTTTGAACTTTTTCGTTTCGTTGTCGATGATGCGATACAACTCTTTCTTGTGAGGAGTCGTCGTCTTCACCTTGGAAGAAGATACTTTGATGACCGGCTTTAATTCACCAGATTCATCCTCACGCGCGACGAGCTTATAGACCATCCCGAGTGCCGGCTGCTCGTAAGCCGTGATGCCGCGTGTCCCAACGAGGAACGTATCGGCCTCTGCGCCTTGCATTCGTAAGTCCTGGATGACATACTCATCCAAATCCCCAGAGACGACGATTTTGACGTAGTCGAGCCCTGCTTCATTCAACGCCTTCCGGGCACGCTTCGACAAGTAGGCGAGGTCCCCAGAGTCGAGTCGTACTGACTTGAGACGATGGCCCTTCGCCTCGAGCTCTTTTGCGACCGTAATCGCGTTCGGCAGACCGGATTTGAGTGTGTCATACGTATCGATGAGAAGGCTTGTGTTGTCCGGGTACATCTCAGCGAACGAACGGAATGCGCTCAATTCATCATCGTGGAACTGAATGTCGGCATGCTCCATCGTTCCTCCTGTCGGGACATCAAAGTCACGACCGGCTGACACGAGACTTGTCACATCAAAACCAGCGATGTAAGCCGCACGTGTTCCGTAGTAAGCCGCATCGACACCTTGCGCGCGACGAGCTCCTCCTTCAAGGAGTGTCTCGTTCGGAGCAGCCTGACGAATGCGTGCATACTTCGTGGCAATGAGTGATTCGTGGTTCGCGATATTGAGTAGCGCCGTTTGGAACAGCTTCGCTTCAAAGATGGTCGATTCAATCCGAACGACTTGTTCATGTGGGAAGATGACTTCTCCTTCGCGAACACTATATAGTGAACCAGTGAACTTGAAGTTCCGTAAGACGTCTTCGAATTCATCTTCGAATCCGAGTTGCTCTTTCAAATAGGTGATGTCCGCCTCCGTAAAGGAGACGTTCTCTAAGTAGTGAACGATATTCTCGAGTCCGGCGAAGACGACATAACCACCACTAAATGGATTCGAGCGATAGTAAAGGTCGAAGACGACCTTTTCATTATGGCGACCTTGCTTCCAGTAAATATACATCCAACGTGGAAGATAAAGATCTGTGTGAAGGGCTAAATTACGATGTAACATATGATTTCCTTTCTGTTTTACGTCACTTTCCGACGACTGTCGCACCGAGTGTTGTGACGAAATGTTCGAGCGCCCATTCATGGCCGACCGGGTTGAAGCTTTGAACGGCATCGGCATGGACGACGATTTGATAACCGAGGTTGTAGGCATCTACGGCTGTATGGAGTACACAAATATCCGTGCAGACACCGACGAGATGAACTTCTGTGATTCCGCGTTCCCGAAGACGCAGGTCAAGGTCAGTTCCGGCAAAGGCACTATAACGTGTCTTATCAATCCAGTGGTCTGCCTGTTTTGCAGCTTCCTTCACAGAACCGTACAACTCACGGCCCTCTGTCCCGCGGATATTGTGCGGTGGGAACAACGTCGTTTCAGGGTGGAACGTGTCACCTGCATCATGGACGTCGTTCGCGATGACGACATAGTCATCCGTTGCGAATGTCCCGATCAATTCGACGATCCGTTCTTCAATCTCTTGCCCGGGTTTCCCACAAGTCAAACGACCACTGTCTGCGATAAAATCAAATGTATAATCAATAACAATCAATGCGCGCATGGGAGATGCTCCTCTCTCGTAATGAAAATGATGGCTGTCCATCTCATTCTAATTCATTATACATCATGCACGGAAGATTATTTTTCTTCGGTTTGGGTAGATTAAGACAGTAGACTGTATAGGGAAAGGGGATTGTGACGATGGTATTATCGCAAAGTGAATTGACAGAGGAACTGTCACGGTTGAACGGTTGGGAAGAAGTGAACGGGGAGATTCAAAAGACGTATCGGCTGGAAACATTTCCGGAGGCCATTCAGTTCGTGCATCTTGTAGCAGATTTGGCTGAATCGCTCGATCATCATCCGAACATCTTGATTGAATATCGGAACGTGACATTGACCGTCTCGACCCATGACGAAGGGGGCATTACGGAGAAAGACATCACACTCGCGAAAGGGTGTGAGGAACTTGTCTAAGCTCTATATGACTTTTGCGTCAGGCAGCGTGGCGGAACGTCTTCGAAAGGAGCCAGGCGTCATCGCGGCGAATGGACACGAAACGATTTTGCTCGCAGAAGGAGAGAAGTCTCCGTTCAAGAGCGGTAAAGTGTTTGAAATTGAAGAGGCGTCGGGCGAATTCGTGAAAAAAGGGAACATTTTATACGCGAACGTTCCGGCAGATGAGAATGCCCGCTCCCTGTTGTTTCACCACTTGTTGACGGAAAAGGCGCCACTCGGTGTCAGTCATGATGGGTTTTCGGCATACCGATTAGGTGTCGACCCGGATGATAATCATGCCGTCGTCTTTATTCAGTTCACGTCTGGTGGGAAACACTTTCGTGATACAGAGGACTATGCAATCCTTGAAGACCGCTTGAAGCGAGCGGTCGAACAGCGCGGTGCAGGTCCCGTCATAAAACACTATGTCGTCAGTGAGTCAGATAATCTATAATAAAAGATAACGTCATGTTAGGGGAGGATTTTTATGAACAAGAATTATTTCTGGTTGGGGATGGCTGCGGGTGCGGTAATCGGCGCAGCAGCATCACTTCTCCATAGCGAAACGCGCGATCAACAAGTGAGACAACTGAAAGGCATCAAGTCGAAGTTGAAATCATCGAATACGTCGACTGAGGCACATGCGGTCGGTCTACAAGCGTCATCGAAAGGCAACTTGAAAGACCGTGTCATGGAATGGAAATCGCTTTACGAAGAAAACCAAGATACGATTCAAAACCTCGTCGAAGACGTGAAAGACTTAGTGGATGCGCTTCAAGAGGCTCGTCATAAAAATCAAATCTAATCAAATGGCCAAGCGATTTCGCTTGGCCATTTTTCGTACCTTCTTTATAAGAACTGTGCCAATAATCCGAAGATGGCCAGTCCGATGATGATGTAGAAAAACCACTTTCCGTCCCCGGAATGAATGACAGGGGGCGTGTACGAACGTTGCTTATACTTCCCGTAGCGCATCGGGCGCGTATACGGGACGGTGAAACGTGAGAGTGGGATGGCAAGTAAGAATCCGGCCAAGAACCCGTACACATGTCCCCAAAGGGAAACGTTCGAACCAATCAATGTGAAAACGGCACTGATAGCGACGAAGATGTAGACCAAGCGGGCATCTTGGCTGTACATCAACGTGCGACGGAAACGACCGATGAATACGTAGAATCCGAGAATGGCCAAGATGGCGCCTGACGCCCCGGCTTGTAGATAAAACAAGTTACTGACAGTGAAATACGTGAGCAGGTTGGCGAGCGCTCCAGCGAATACATAAAACAAGGCAAATTTCACGTGTCCGACCATTCGTTCCATCGCCGGTCCGAAGATGATCAGTGCGAACGAGTTGAACAGCAAGTGACCGAGACTCAAATGAATGAAGTTGGCCGTGACCAAGCGGTACCATTGTCCGTCCGCGAGTGCCAAATGGAACGACCCTCCCGTCGCCACGATTCGTAAACCAGGAGCGAAAGAATCGATGACAAACACAAGGAGTTGGATTACAATGAACAGCGTTACGAGTGGATATGCCCGTACAAACGTTTGAACATTTTCCGTACGACTAAACATAACATCACCTCTTTCCTCAATTGTATAAGGAAACGGGGAAAAAAGGAAAGGAGCGAGTGTCCTGTGATTGTAGGAATCGGAGTCGATATCGTCGAGCTTGATCGGATGGCTCGCTCGATGAAACAACCACGTTTTTTAAAACGGCTGCTCACCGATGCGGAATATGAACTGTCTCAACAGTATCCGCTCCCGCGTCAAATCGAGTTTGTCTCGGGTCGCTTTGCCGCGAAAGAAGCTTACGCCAAGGCAATCGGGACTGGCATCGCACACGGGTTATCCTGGCGTCATATTGAAATTTTACCGGATGAGACGGGTCGACCTGTCATGACCGCGCCGTTTGCGGGGAAAATCCATGTCAGCATCAGCCATAGTCAAACATACGCCATCGCACAAGTCATCTTAGAAGAGGAGGGACATCATGTTTCGTCCTAGTCGAATCGAGATTGATCGGGCGGCCATCGTCCATAATATAAAAGAATTAACGAGACGGATTCCGCAGGACCTCATGGCGGTCGTCAAAGCGAATGCCTACGGACATGGGGCCATCGAAGTGGCGAAGATCGCCCTGGAGAACGGAGCGACGATGCTCGGGGTCGCGTTATTCGAGGAAGCGCTCGAACTCCGCGATGCGGGAATCGAAGCACCGATTCTCGTCATGGAAGCGCAATTCCCTGAATATGCCGGAGTGGCGGCAGAACAGGGGATCACGTTGTCCGTATTTTCTGCCGAATGGTTACGAGAGGCAGCTCCATATATAGAAGAAAAGCCGTTGACGGTTCATATCAAAGTCGATACCGGGATGGGACGCCTCGGACTTCGTACCCGTGAACAGTTGGATGCCTTACTTGAAGAAGCGACCGATTCGTTTGTGGTGGAAGGAATCTATACCCACTTCGCAACGGCGGATGAGCTCGATAGCAATCTGTATTATACACAGCAAGAGCGGTTCGAACGTTTGATGGATGGTCTCCACGAGCGGTTCCGCTATATCCATACGTCGAACTCGGCCGGGGCCATCCGAATGGCCGGACAAGACGTTCCTTATAATCTGGTTCGTGTCGGCATCGCGCTCTATGGGTTATATCCGTCACGTGAGATGGAGACATTCTATTCGTTCCTGCGCCCGGCCTTCACACTAAAAAGTCAGCTCATGCAGGTGAAGCGGCTAGAGGCAGGTCAGACAATCAGTTACGGCGCGACGTATACAACGTCAGCCGATGAATGGATTGGTACCGTTCCGGTCGGATATGCGGACGGCTGGTTACGAAAGGCGAGCGGATTTGAAGTGGAGGTCAATGGGATTCGTTGTCCGATCGTGGGACGCGTCTGTATGGACCGCTTCATGATCCGACTTCCAAAGGAGTTTCCTGTAGGGACGGACGTGACCCTTGTCGGTGGAAACGTCGCCATTGATGAACTCGCCTCATATCTTGGGACGATCAACTATGAGATCGTTTGCCAATTCACGAGCCGATTGCCACGTCTTTATGTGTGAATCATAAATCGTGTGAAATTATCTGAATTCTTTCTCGATTTCTCTATATTTTCCCATTCCCGCGTGTTATATTGATAAAGAACGCGGGAGAATTTCCGCCAGTCCATGAAACGATTCTGGAGGTGTAAGATGTTGAAGCAGCGAACTGCGGGTGCGCTAGCGTCCGTCCCAGATCGGTTCTCGCAACAAGGGGGTCCGATTTCGATGAAAGACCGTGAAACACTGTCCTTGAACGATGTAGTGACATACTTGTCTAAAGAAATTGCTGATCGACAACAAACACTGCGTGAAGAATTGGCGAGAGGCTATCAAGAGATGGCCGCGTTTAACTTGAATATGGCAGAAGAGATGCTAATGATTGAAACCGAAGCCGAACACGCTCTCTTACGTCAAGTAAGTGGGGTGTGAGCAACGTGATCGTAAAGCGTGGTGACGTGTTTTATGCGAATCTGTCGCCCGTAGTCGGCTCAGAGCAAGGTGGCGTTCGACCCGTTCTCATCGTACAGAACGACATCGGCAATCGCTTTAGCCCGACCGTCATTGTCGCTGCGATTACAGCTCAGATTCAAAAAGCAAAACTGCCGACTCATGTGGAAGTATATCAAGAGAAGCACGGACTCGAACGAGATTCTGTGATTTTGCTTGAACAGATTCGAACGATTGATAAGCGTCGTCTGACGGATAAAGTCACTCATCTCGATGATGAGACGATGCATAAAGTGGACAGAGCGCTAGAGATCAGTATGGGATTGATCCCTCTCTAGCCTTACATAGATAAGACTGGTACATAGGTATCGGTCTTTTTTTAAACTTTTTAAAAAAAGTGGTTTAAGATTTTGTTAGAGGGGAATTTAAGTTAATCGTACTCAATTTTTCTGTACGGACATTTAGGAGGGAATAGACGATGGATTTAGCGATTCGCGAGCAAGTCATTGGAGAACAATTACACCTTTACGTATCCGGAGAAGTGGATACATATACTGCACCAAAATTGAAAGAAGTATTGCATCCGGCCATCAGTGAGCAAGATGTGGTCGTTCATTTAGACGAAGTGGAGTATATGGATTCGACAGGTCTTGGCGTGTTCGTCGGGGCATTAAAGATTGCCACGCGTAACGAAAAAGAGTTGTCACTTGTCGGAGTCACAGACCGAGTCAATCGTCTGTTCGAATTGACGGGTCTTCACAAACTTCTTTCTATTAATTCGAACGTAAGAGGTGGCACGCAATGAATAATGTTGAACAGACGGTCATGACGTTCCCGGCCAAACCCGAATATGTCGGTGTGGTTCGATTAGTCGTTTCAGGAATCGCTAACCGTATGGGATATACGTACGACGAGATCGAAGATATTAAAATCGCGGTCTCGGAAGCATGTGGCAACGCCGTCCAACATGCTTATGACGATCATCAAGATGGAGAGGTCAAACTCGCTTGTGGCGTCTATGCAGATCGTCTTGAAATCACGATTGAGGATTCCGGCAAGACGTTCGCAGATGATGTGAAGCGTCAAGCCGCTCCGGTCGAAGAGACGACCGAAATTGAATCGCTCCATGAAGGAGGACTTGGTCTCTTCTTGATCGAAGCATTAATGGACGATGTCTCAATCAATAAAGACAACGGTGTCAAAGTGACGATGACAAAACTCCTCAATAGGGACGAGGTGGATCAGAGTGCCAGCAAAATCTCAACAACGCCATCACAGTGATGACGAGGTACTAGAGTGGATTGAACGCTATCAACAAGACGATCAAAACGAAGAAGTGCAAATGCTCCTCATCAACCGCTATTCTGACCTCGTTGAAGCACTCGCGCGTAAATTCTCGCGTGGTCGTGCGATTCATGACGATCTCGTACAAGTTGGGATGATTGGGTTATTGGCGGCACTTCGTCGATTTGACCCGGAATTTGGTCGTAGCTTCGAATCGTTTGCTGTCCCGACCATCATCGGGGAAATCAAACGATTTATTCGCGACAAGACGTGGAGTGTCCACGTACCGCGTCGAATCAAAGAACTCGGACCAAAGATTAAAAAGACGGTCGAAGAGTTGACGACCGAATTACAACGTTCGCCACGAATCGATGAAATTGCCGATCATCTCGGCGTTTCCGATGAAGAAATTCTCGAAACGCTCGAGATGGGCAAAAGTTATCAAGCCTTGTCGGTTGATAGTTCAATCGAAGCGGATAACGAAGGTAGTACGGTCACATTACTCGACTTGGTCGGTAGCCAAGAGCGCGGGTACGAATCAGTCGACCAGCGTCTCATTTTAGAGAAAGCGTTCAATGTCTTAAACGAGCGTGAACGCGCCATCTTGGAATGCGCCTACTATAAGAATATGAGTCAAAAAGAGACAGGAGAACTTCTTGGAATCTCGCAGATGCATGTGTCCCGTTTGCAACGGCGAGCACTCGAAAAGCTGCGTGAAGCCATCAAGGTCCCACTCAATGAAGTATTCTCAAGCGATGACTAATCGAGTCATCGCTTTTTTGTTTGAATGTTTGCTACACTTTGAAAGAGATCAAAAAAGGAAGTGATTTAAGTGATTACGAAAGTGGCTAACGCGTTAAACTTGAAAGTGAACCAAGTCGAGACGGTTCAGCAGCTCGCATCTGAAGGGGCAACGATTCCGTTCATGGCCCGTTATCGGAAGGAAATGACGGGGAATTTGGACGAAGTTGAAATTAAAGGAATCTTGGATGCTCTTCAATATGAAGAGAGCCTGCAAAAACGCAAGGCGGATGTCCTGGCTAAATTAGAAGAGTTGGAAAAAAACACGCCTGAACTAACGAAAGCGTTAGAGGCGGCGACAACCCTTCAACAAGTGGAAGACATCTACTTGCCCTATCGTCCAAAACGACGCACGAAAGCAGAACAGGGACGTGAGAAAGGACTGCAGCCGCTTGCGGACTGGTTCCGGGACAAATCACCCTATTCTTCGGACAAGGTAAAAGAACTTTCTCAAGACGTCAAGGTAGAAGAGGCGTTGCCGCTCGTTCATGCGATCATCGGCGAAGAATGGGGCGAAGAAGCGAAACTGCGCCAGATGCTTCGCGATCGTGTACGAAAAGAAGGACTCTTGCGCTCGAAGAAGAAAAAACAAGCGGAAGACGAAAAAGAGATTTTTGCGCAGTATTATGAATATGAAGAGAAGATTGCTGGCATTGTCCCGCACCGTGTACTCGCCTTGAACCGTGGGGAACGCACGGACGTGCTCCAAGTGAAGGTGGTGTTTGACGAGTCGCGCTTCATGGATCAAGCCCTCCGTACATACGAACGACTTCCGAAAGAAAAGCGTGAGGTTGTCGAGGTAGCTGTGACGGAGGCATACAAGAAGTCGGTCTTCCCCGCCATCGAACGAGAGATTCGTGGGGAGCTGACAGAAAAGGCAGAAGAGCAGGCAATCGATGTCTTCTCAAAAAACTTGAAACAACTCTATATGCAACCGCCACTTCGAGAGGTCGTCGTCCTAGGAATCGACCCGGCTTATCGAACTGGTTGTAAATGGGCAGTCGTCAATGAAATCGGAAAAGTCGAAGAGGTTGGTGTCTTCTATCCGACGGCACCGAAACATGATATCGCCGGCGCTGAAAAAGTACTGACGAGACTCGCGAAGAAATATTCAATCTCGGTTATCGTCGTCGGAAACGGAACCGCCTCACGGGAGACGGAACAATTCGTCGCCGACTGGTTGAAGAAAGCGGAACGTGATATTGCTTACGCGATTGTGAACGAAGCGGGGGCAAGTGTCTACTCGGCATCGGAAGTCGCACGAAGTGAATTCCCGGATTTGAAAGTTGAGGAACGGTCAGCCGTTTCGATTGCACGTCGAATTCAAGATGCGATGGCGGAACTTGTCAAAGTCGACCCGCAATCAGTCGGTGTCGGACAATATCAGCATGACGTCAGCCAGAATAAACTGAAAGCCTCCTTAGAGTTCGTCGTCGAGAGCGTGGTCAACATGGTCGGGATCGATGTGAACCGTGCTTCCGAGTCTTTATTGACGTACGTCTCAGGACTCAATAAAACGACGGCGAAAAATATTGTGGCATATCGTGAAGAGAATGGACGCTTTGAAACGAGAAAGGAAATTAAGAAAGTACCTCGTCTCGGAGCGAAGGCGTTTGAACAGGCGGCTGGATTCTTACGGATCATGAACGGGAAAGACGTTCTCGACCAGACGGAGATTCACCCAGAAAGCTATCCACTTGCGTTATCGATTTTAAAAGAGATCGGTTCTTCAAAGTCAGAGGTCGGTACGGCCGCGCTTCGAGAACGATTGCAACAAGTCGATGCCAAAGCTTTGAGTGAACAACTAGAAGCGGGACTTCCGACAGTCGAAGACATTTTGAAATCATTAGCCAAACCAGGTCGTGACCCACGAGAAGATATCCAGAAACCATTACTACGCACGGACGTCATGAGTCTCGAAGACCTTCAAGTCGGCATGGAATTCCAAGGAACCGTTCGAAACGTTATTGATTTTGGTGCGTTCGTAGACATTGGGGTGAAGCAAGATGGTTTGGTCCACATTTCGAAATTATCGAATCGATATGTGAAGCATCCATTAGATGTCGTGGCGGTTGGTGACATCGTGACCGTGTGGATCGAACAAGTCGATGTGGATCGTGGACGGATTAGTTTAACGATGCTTGCGCCGAGCCTTAAATAAGAAGAAACTCGAATCAGGTAAAATGTTTTTCATTTTACCTGATTTTTTTTAGAAAAAGTGTTGACGGTCTTTTTGTGCCGTGATATCTTATAGAAGTCGCCGAGAGACGGCACGCGAAATAAACGTTTTTCTAAGAAAGTGATTGACAGGTTTCTGGTTTGCGGTTACAATTTAAATCGTTACTTCGATAATTTCAAGCAACGTTCCGCAATAGCTCAGTGGTAGAGCAACCGGCTGTTAACCGGTAGGTCGTAGGTTCAAATCCTACTTGCGGAGCCATTTTATTTTGGAGACGTACCCAAGAGGCTATAAGGGGCTCCCCTGCTAAGGGAGTAGGCTGGGAAACCGGTGCGAGGGTTCGAATCCCTCCGTCTCCGCCACTTAAATTACTTAGAAGACACATACACTGGCCCGTTGGTCAAGCGGTTAAGACACCGCCCTTTCACGGCGGTAACACGGGTTCGAATCCCGTACGGGTCACCATATATGGAGGATTAGCTCAGCTGGGAGAGCACCTGCCTTACAAGCAGGGGGTCGGCGGTTCGATCCCGTCATCCTCCACCATTTCAAATAAAAACGTAATCTGGTCTTGTGGTGTAGGGGTTAACATGCCTGCCTGTCACGCAGGAGATCGCGGGTTCGAATCCCGTCAAGACCGCCATTTACGTTGGGCTGTAGCCAAGTGGTAAGGCATCGGATTTTGATTCCGACATGCGAAGGTTCGATCCCTTCCAGCCCAGCTTTTTATTTGAGTCATTAGCTCAGTTGGTAGAGCATCTGACTTTTAATCAGAGGGTCGCAGGTTCGAGCCCTGCATGACTCACCATTTTCTTTTTTAACTTTATACGCTGCGGTCGTGGCGGAATCGGTAGACGCGCTAGGTTGAGGGCCTAGTGGTGGTTAACACCGTGGAGGTTCAAGTCCTCTCGACCGCACCATATGCACCCTTAGCTCAGCTGGATAGAGCGTTAGACTACGAATCTAAAGGCCGGGAGTTCGAATCTCTCAGGGTGCACCATTCTTTTTATGGGCCTATAGCTCAGCCGGTTAGAGCGCACGCCTGATAAGCGTGAGGTCGGTGGTTCGAGTCCACTTAGGCCCACCATTTAAACTGACGAACTTTGAAAACTGAACGATGAGGCAAAAATAAGTTTTACCATTTTTGAATGAAGCGCAAGCTTCGTCAATTTAAGAGCTATATCAAATTCTTTGGAGAGTTTGATCCTGGCTCAGGACGAACGCTGGCG